>JAMCRC010000001.1:0-10505 GCA_023380415.1 Patescibacteria group bacterium
AGGCCGTCGGGAACATCGGAAATTGGACCGCAGACGAATATCCCGAGGTCGCCAAGTTCCTCTTGGCTAAGGGTTGTTCGGTGGAAAGAGCCGCCTCGGTGCTTTACGACGAGAACCTGGTAGATGCCGATTTCGCTTCCGTTGTGACGTCTCTGAATATCGACGGCGATCCCGCCGCGATCGCGGCCGCGTCCAGGGAACTGGATATCGACCTCGCCGGTGAGGATGATTACGACGACCTCAGAAACAACAACGTCGATCTGGCGGTGCTGGTCCAGGCCATGAAGATCCGCGGGAAAAGCGTAAAGGAGATATTGGACGCGGAGTACGGGTACGACAGCGGCGGCATCGACGATTCTTTCAAAGAGATCGTCGAATACTTCCGGCAAGCCGGTTTTTCCCAGGGAGAGATAATCGCCGGCGTTTGGGATTCCGAGTGCCTGGAGAACGACGACTCCGGAGAGACCATCGTCAAATTGCTCGATATCGGCGCTCCGCTCGAGAGCATCGTAACGGTTCTGAATAGGACCGATACTGACCCCGACGAGCTTTACGATGAGCTCAAGGATGCCGGATTGGACATCAAAGAGCGCATTAAATTGATGTCCATCCTGGTCGGCCTTTCCGGGCCGGAGAAGACGGAGGCGGTAAAGGCGGAAAAAGCCGCCTGAACGCCTGAAGTGAATAAAAATTAAGCCACCCGTGCGCACGGGTGGTTTTTTAATTATGTTGGTAGATAGATTACACTCGGAGCGGTTTTGGATACGGTCCGAGCGTTGCTCTGTCATGATGAAACAGTGATATCCCAACCTGGCGTCCCAGAACCTCCATTTCCTCGCGTAGATTGGAAAAGCCCATCCACATGTCCGTCTCCTGTTTGCGCCGGATCTCGTCCGGTTTGAGGCGTTGCTGGTCGCGCTCGCAATCGGTGCTGGCGTAGACGGTGAGCGCCCGGAGATTCGGATCGGCTGCGAGCATCTTGCGAACCCGTCTGGCGACGCCGTTCGTAGCCAGATCGTTTATGCCCCCGTCCTCGATGGTGTACAGGATGCAATCCTGTTCCCGGATTCCTAATCGGGAAAAGAACGCTTCCTTGTCTCGTTTCTCCATCATGGCCGGGTTGCACTTGGCGCAGCCGCAGGAAATGAAAATGCTGGTCTTCGCGGGTTGGGTACCGTTTCGAGTGAGATCGATCTCACCATTCATGACTACCTCCTTTGTTTAAGAACGTTAACGTACGTTGGGCGAAAGACATCCGAGGGGTCTACCAGGCCCCTGCTTGCTTTCAAGGGTGCTTCCACTGGGAGAAATAATACCATAATGTTTTTCCTAACGTCAATGGATCATAAGAGCGAAAATAATAAAGCCGAGACGTTTCCGTCTCGGCTGATATTTCATCCGGCCGTCACCGGCTGTTTAAGATCAGTACCCGGCGGTAGTACTCCGGACGTTCGATGTCCGGTATTCCGATGGCCGAGAGCATTTCCGGTATCTCCTTCCTCAGGTCGTTGCTTTCGGCGATCGCCTTTCCGTACGGGAAGCGGTTGCATTCGCACGCCGTCTTGTGAAAGAACAATTCGCCGGAGATGAACGGTAGCCGGCATTTCATGCAGACGGTCTGCCATTCTCCTTCCGGCAGTTCTCCGCAGCAAGGGCAGAATTTCATATACTGTCTCCTTTCGGTTTCGGCCTCCGTTATACCAACAATATCTCGCCTTGTCAACGCTGCCCGTTCTGTTCGATGATTATCGGCGCATGATTCGCCTGATCGGCGGCGATGTAGCCGATGCCGAAACCGAAAACGGCCGCGAGCAAGAGCCCGGCCGTTATGGTCAGAATCGGCCATTTTTCGCGGAACCAATTGCGCAATCGGTACCACCTCCCCATCCTACAATTATAGAGTATGGATATGCGGCGTGAATGACTTAAACCTTCTTTTGGTTCTGGTTTAAAACCTCCTTGCTCACAACAGCTCCTTGGCCGTCGATGCGGTAGTGGACTATCTCGCCCGTGCCGACCTCGACGGCATGGATATCGTCATCCGGAACGTTCTCAAGATGCTTGATCAGGGCGCGCAGAGTGTTGCCGTGGGCGGCGACAATGACGCTCTTGCCACTCTTCAATGTCGGTAATATCTTGGCCTCGAAATAAGGGGCCGCCCGGTTGTAAACATCCTCGAGTGTCTCCCCATCCGGTATCGGCGTGCGCCATCCCCTACGGATGGCGTTGAACTGCTCGTCGCCAACCTCTTCCTTGACCTGCCATTTGTTCTTCCCCGTATAGATGCCGTAATTGCGTTCCTTGATGGCCGGCGAAACGAAGACGGGTACCTTGCCGGACAAGCCCAGGCCGGATAATACCTCGTCGAGCGTTTGCCGGGCCCGCCTCAGGTCCGAAACGTGCGCCTCGTCCAGCTTGAAGGCCTTGAGATGCACTGCGGCCTGCCGGGCCTGTTCTTTGCCGGCGGGGGCGAGGTCGACGTCCGTCCACCCGGTCCAAAGACCGCGGCTGTTCCATTCCGACTCGCCGTGCCGGATCAAAAAAAGATCGGCCATGGGTCTATTTGAAGATCTGGAGACCGGGATATCTGGCTCCGGCGCCGAGCGCTTCCTCGATCCGCAGGAGCTCGTTGTATTTGGCGACCCGGTCGGTCCGCGAAAGGGACCCGGTCTTTATCTCGCCGGTACCGAGTCCAACGGCGAGGTGGGCGATCGTCGTATCCGCCGTTTCGCCGGAACGGTGGGAAACGACGGTCTTCCATCCGGCCGCTTTGGCCATCTTGATGGCCTCGATCGTCTCGGTGAGCGTACCGATCTGGTTCAGTTTTATCAGGATGGCATTGGCCGTCCTTTTCTCTATCCCCTGTTTGAGGAGCGATGTATTAGTGACGAAAATATCGTCGCCGACGATCTGCTCTTGCGGCAATGCGGCGGTAAGTTTGGCCCAACCGTCCCAGTCGTCCTCGCCGAGGCCGTCCTCGATAGATATGAGCATCGGGTATTTTTTGACAAGCGCGTCGAGCCAGCCGATCATCTCGTCCGAAGATAACATTTTCCCTTCGCGGGCGAGATCGTACCTTCCTTCTTTGAAGAACTCGGAAGCGGCCGCGTCAATGGCGAGGAAGATGTCTTTGCCCGGTTCAAATCCGGCCTCTCGGATACCTTGGAGAATTAGCTCGATCGCTTCGGCGTTCCCCTCTTTTACCGCCGGGGCGTAGCCGCCCTCGTCGCCGACCGTCGTGCTGTACCCCTTGGCCTTAAGCACTTTGCCCAAGGCCTGGAAGGCAGTGGCGCCCATGCGAAGCGCTTCGCTCCAAGTCGGGGCGCCGGCCGGCACGATCATGAATTCTTGGATATCGGTCGAACCCAAGGCGTGTTTGCCTCCGTTTATCACGTTCATCATAGGGACCGGCAAAACGAAATCGGCGTTGCCGGCGAGCGAGCCGAAATAGGCATAAAGGGGCTGTTTTTGGGAAATGGCCTCTGCCTTGGCGGCCGCCAAAGAGACCGCGAGAATCGCGTTCGCGCCCAAACGACCCTTGTTCGGCGTGCCGTCCAAAGCGATCATTTTTTCGTCCAGCGCCTTCTGGCCGGCGGCATCCAGGCCGATGACCGCCTGGGAGATCTCTCCTCTAACGTTCCCGACGGCCTTGAGAACGCTCTTGCCGCCGTAGTTATTTGGATCGCCGTCCCGAAGTTCGACGGCCTCCCGGGTGCCGGTCGATGCGCCGGAGGGAACGGCCGCTCTTCCTAAGGTACCGTCTTCAAGGATAACATCCGCTTCGACCGTGGGATTCCCGCGAGAATCCAATATCTGCCTCGCCTTCACTTCGGAAATTTTCATACGTCCCTCATTTTACGGAAATATCCTCCCGAATCAAGGCCGAATTGACATTTATATCCAATTTCGGCTAATATAAATCCCGATATGGCACATACAAAGGCCAAGGGCTCTACAAAATTAGGACGCGAATCCGAGTCAAAGCGGCTCGGCGTTAAGCTTTTTGCCGGCGAAAAAGCGAATCCCGGCGACATAATAATCCGCCAGCGCGGAACGAAATATTATCCCGGATCGAACGTCCGGATCGGCGGTGATGATACGATCTATGCCGTAAAGAGCGGCGTCGTTAAGTTCGCCGATAAGCGCAAGACCCACTTTGACGGGAAGAGAAAGACCGTCAAAGTAGTGAACGTCGTTTAGTAGCGGCTCTCTTCCTACCGAAAACACGCTATCAATCCGCCCCAGCCGGCGGATTGCGCTCGCTCTCGGCCTCGCTCTTCCACCTTATCGGCGGAAACCATGCCCGCTCGGCTCCTCGAGTCTGAGGACTCTCGGAGTCTGAAGACCTGCGAGACGGTTTTCTTATAGGAAGAGAGCCGCTTTTTTGTTCGAAATGTGATAGAGGCAGTGGAGCGTTTCTCGAACAAGCATGATCGGAAAGCGCGTTAAAATTCGTGAGCGAACCACGTCGCCGAGCCAGGACCCCCGACGAATGGAGGCGGGGTGGCGAGGAGTGAGAGAGCGAATTGAATTTCAGCGCTTGTAGATCTTCTGCGAGTGAGGGAAATGCTCCACCGCTTCTAATTGTTACTCACAACAACATTTAAATTTGCCTTTACCCCCTCTCCCAGATCCGCCGGGACGAGGTGTTCGCCGAAGGTTTTTATGTGCTTCGGAAGGTCGAGTTTTATATCCGGAAAACCGCGCTCCGCGAGTGCCTTTTTTATTTCGCTTTCCGTGACGGAACCGAAGGCCTCGCCCTTCTCACCCGACTTCAGCTTGAATTCGAGCTTCAAGGCGGAAAGTTTCTCCGCCTCGGCTTTGAATTTGGCGATACGCCCGTCGCGTTCGGCCGAAAGCTTGAGCTGGACCTGTTCGAGCCGAGCGATGGCTTCTTTGGTGGCCGGTTCGACCTGTTTCTTGGGTAAAAGCACGTTCCTGGCATAGCCATCGGAAACGTCCTTGACGTCGTACCGTCGGCCCAGATTTTTTACGTCTTGAAGGAGTATGACTTTCATCCCTACCTATTTCATTTCGGACTGGAGGATCTGAAGCGCCTTATCGAGCTGGGGATCTTTGTTGGCCTGGGCGTCGGCTTCCGTGTATTGGACGGTGTAATCTGGTTTGAGGCCGACATGGTTGATGGTGTAGCCATCGGGCGTCAGCCATTCGGCGACCGAAACCTTGAGTTCGGATCCGTCCGGCAGGTTCTCGAGCTCTTGGACGCTTCCCTTGCCGAAGGTCTGGGTGCCGACGAGTTTCGCCCCGCGGTCGTCCCGCAAAGCGCCCGAAAGTATCTCTGAAGCCGAGGCCGAACCTCCGTTCACGAGAACGACGACCGGCAGGCCCGCCAGGGCCTGGTTACCGTTGGATCGAAGGACAGTTTCCGATCCATCGCGCATCCTCTCGCGGACCACGACCGAACCGCGCGGCAAGAACCAGCCGGCGATCTGCTGCGCCACGTCGAGGTAGCCGCCGGGATCGTCCCGCAGGTCGAGCACTACACCTTTAGCTCCCTGCATCAGGGCCGAAAGGGCGTCGTTGTAGAACAGATTCGCCGCGTTCGCGTTGAAAGTGTAGAGATCGAAGTAAGCGATGTGGTCGGGCATCATCTTCCAGTCGAGGGTCGGGACGGTGATGTTCTCCCGGGTGATGTTGAAATCTTTGGGTGCCGCCCAGCCGCTTCGGAACACGGAAAGCTTTACCGTCGTGCCGATCTCGCCGCGGATGAGGTTTACGGCCTCGTCAGCCGTCATGCCGGCCGTCGACGAGCCGTTCACGGCCATGATGGCGTCGCCCGATTTGAGGCCGGCCGCGTCGGCGGGCGTCCCCTTGAGAGGCGCGATTATGACAAGCTGGCCTTTTTGGGTGCCGATCTCCGCCCCGATGCCGCCGAAATCTCCGTTCAGGTTATCGCTGAAGCTCTGGGCATCCTGAGGGCTGAAAAAGACGGTGTAGGGATCGCCGACCGCTTGAGTGGCGCCGGCCGCCGCGCCGTATATCAGGTCCTGGTCGGAAATGTTCTTGATGTCGTAATACTTCTGTTTCAGAAGGGCGATGGTGTCCCAAAGGACGGAAACGTCCGCATCCTTTATGTCGGCCGGAGCGCCGCCGTTCACGATGAGCGTGGCGGTCGCCTGGGCCGTCCTTTGGACGCCGACCGCATAACCGCCGTAAAAGACCCCGCCGCCCAAAACCAGGGCAATGACGGCTATGACGATCGTTTTCTGGATTTTCTTCTGGAGAGGTGACATGTCCTTAAATATTACTTCGCCGAGGTCTTAAAAGGCAATTTTGGCGACGGTAGAGTATCTCGGCCCTCCGCGCCTGAGCTCCGACGACACGAGGTCCAAAGTGGGCGTCGAGAACTCGAAGTTGAGCGGTTTTTGGAGATGCGGCAGTGAACGAAGCGGGGTTTGATTGAAGCGAGCGAGCGTCACATGGCCCTCGAACCTTTCCCGGTCCTTTTCTTCCCAGCCGATCTCCTCTTTCGCGAGCTCCGCTTCTATTAGCCGCTTCAGGTAGCCGATGCCGTCCGAAGCGTCGCGCGAGGCGTTCACCCAGATCGCCCGCGGCCGGGCGCCGACGGGTCCGTAGGTCAGGTCGCGGAGCTTGCCGTGCGGAGGCGGGGCGTTGCGCTTTAGGACCGCCGCGCTCATAGCCGCTTCGATCCTCGGGATATCCTCTTCTTCCTGGTCGCCGAGGAAAAGTACGGTGATGTGCCAATTCTCCCTTGCGACCGGTCGGAGGCCGAACTGGCGCGGCAGAGGTATGCCTTTAAGGACGGACTCGACATCGTCCTTGATGTCGTCCGCGAGGTTTAATGCGATAAAAAGGCGTCTTTTCACGGAGTTTATGATAGCATACAATACCCTCATGGCGCTCACCAAAGGATACTTGGATGAGATGAAACGGCGCGCCAAAGAGAGCCGGGTCTACCGCAAATACCAGCTCACCGGGCTGATGCTCTCCGAGATACTCGGCGACCGGCCGCACAAAGCGCTCTACATCAAACTGGCCAAGGAACGGGACGAGCAGGAGCTTCTGACGCTTGCCGAGAGCATCGCCTCGAACAAGAACGTGAAGAACAAAGGCGCCTACTTCATGCGGCTTTTATTCGACGGAGGAAAAGCAAAGAATAAATAAGATGCCAAACAAGATCGTCACCATCGAGGCAAAGAAGAACGAGGACTTTCTCCGCCGCCAGACGGTGCCTTTCGATTTCAAGGCGCATACCAAGAAGGAAATAACCGATCTGGTGAGGAAAATGCGGCAGATGATGAAAGAGGCCGACGGCGTCGGCCTCTCGGCGAACCAGATCGGCCTGAACTACCGCATGTTCGTCGCTCAGGTTCCCGACAGCCAGGGCCACCCCAAGTTCTACGCCGTCTTCAATCCCGAGGTATCAAAACTTTCGAAAGAGATGGAAACGCTCGAGGAGGGATGTCTCAGCGTCCCCGAAACCTACGGGCCGACGCCGCGCCATTACCGCCTGACCCTAGCGGGCTTCGGTCCGAACGGCAAGAAGCTCAAGATAAACGCCTGGGGGCTTTTGGCCCGCGTTTTCCAGCACGAGACGGACCATCTGGACGGGAAGCTCTTTCTGGACAGGGCGGAAAAGCTCTATCACGTAGGAGAAGAAAATTAGCATTGGTATACGGTATTTTGTATCCCGCATACGAAATACCAAATACCAGATGCCAGATACATATGCTCAATAATAATTTCGTCTTCTTCGGTACCCCCCGCTTCTCAGAGGTCATATTGGAACATCTAATCAATGCAGGCCTCGTCCCCGCATTGGTCGTGACCAACCCCGACCGGCCGGCGGGCCGTAAAGGGATAATCGCTCCCCCGCCGGTCAAGGTCTTGGCGCAAAAACACGGCATCCCGGTCATCCAGCCGGAAGGAAATTTGAATACGGAATTGAGAATAGAGAATGGCGGGTACGATTTCGCCATCCTGGCTTCTTACGGAAAGATAATCCCGAAGGATATCATAGACGCCTTTCCGAAAGGCATTATCGTCGTCCACCCCTCTCTCCTTCCCGGGTACCGCGGGGCGACGCCGATCCAATCCGTCATTTTAAGCGGTGACGCGGTGACCGGCACGACGCTGATATTGATGGATGAAAAAGTGGACCACGGGGCTATAGTGGCCAGCAGAGAGTATCAGGTATCGGACGGCGAGACATTTACGAAACTTCACGACACCTTGGCGGGGCTCTCGGCCGATCTTCTTATCAAGACATTGCCGAAATATTTGAGCGGAGAGATTAAACCGGCGGCGCAAGACGAGGCGTTCGCGACATACACGAAGAAATTCTCGACCGACGATGCTTTCGTGGACGAGGCGGATCTCGAAAAGGCGCAAAGGGAAGGCGGCGATATCGCCGTTACGATAGACAGGAAGATCCGGGCCTTGAATCCTGAACCCGGTACTTGGACCTTGCGGAACGGTAAGCGCGTCAAATTACTTTCTGCCGAAATGGCCGCCGGAAAATTGCGCTTGGAGCGGATACAAGTGGAGGGTAAGAAACCAACGGCCGTCTAAAGCCCGCCCAATCCTCCAAGATTGCCTAGGCCGCCGGAACCGAACGAGCCGAGAGATTGGTTCACGGCTTGGTTCAACGAGTTCGTGATGGCGATTGTCGTCCAAACAGCGACGATTATCGCGATGACGGTAAGCACTAAGGTCACGATGCCGATCTTTTTGGTCTTCGGGTCCGAAGAACGGATGTATTTCCAGACGTACCAAAGGCCGAAGGGCGGCAGGAAAAGGGCGACGGAATAAGCGCTGATCTGCTGTTTCAGGGTGACTACCGGTGGCGTCGGCCGGAGCGGCGCACCGCAGTTCGGACAAAAAAAGAACGAAGTTGGAATACTGATATGGCAGACCGGACAGGTCGTCATTTGAGGTGCGCTGGGTTGGGGCGCGGGCTGTGGTTGCGGTTGGAGCTGGTCCATTCACCTCATTCTAATTTAGAAACGGTTTTGTGTTAAGATAAGCCCATTATGATATCAATTTTCCAAGCGATCATCCTGGGCGGTCTTCAGGGTGTTTCCGAGCTCTTCCCCATATCGAGCTTGGGCCACAGCGTGCTTCTGCCCGCCATTTTGGGATGGCGGATAGAACAGAACGCCAATTACTTCCTGATGTTCATCGTGGCGACCCACTTCGCGACGGCTCTCACGCTCTTCTTATATTATTGGGCCGATTGGAAGCGGATAATCGCCGGCATATTCCGCTCGCTCAAGGAGCGCGAGATACGCGCGGACGACCTTTCGGCCAAGCTGGGCTGGTTGCTTATTGTCGCGACCGTTCCGGTCGGCATCGCCGGACTGCTTTTCGAAAAGACCTTCAAGGCCTTTTTCGAGGCACCGGTCTATGTGGCGGCTTTCCTGGCCTTGAACGGAATAATGCTCCTTGCCGCCGAGGCGTTGCGCAAACGGGCCAAAGCGCCGGCCGGGGCCGGCAATGCCGACGAGCGCATTGGAAGCGAGCTCTCCTGGGGCAAGGCCGTTAAAGTCGGTCTGATGCAAGTGATTGCTCTCCTCCCTGGTTTTTCCCGGACCGGCTCCACGATATCCGGCGGACTCTTGGTCGGACTTTCGCATGAAGACGCCCTGCGCTTCTCTTTTTTGCTCGCGACGCCGGTCATCGCCGCCGCCGCGCTTTTGGAACTCCCCGGCCTAGCATTTTCCGGTCAGGGTTACGCAATTTTAACCGCCCTCATTGGGGCGGTTTGTGCGGCGCTCGGAGCGTGGCTCTCGGCCAGATTCCTCACGCGGTATTTTAAGACGAACAAACTGACTCCGTTCGCCGTTTATTGCGTTTTGGCCGGATTAATTTGTCTGGCCGTGTTCACGCTTTGATTTTTTCCCGGTCGCGAACCAGACGTAGGCCAAAAGGCCCAGTCCGACGATGAACGAACCGACTCCGTGCTTGAAGTGCGGCGTGGTCCGGCTTGCGATGTATCCCGGCAGGAAGTGAGGCAAAGCGTCCGCCGGCGTCGACCAATAGTAGATCGCGAGAGTGATCAGGGCGAGGCCGGCGATCACGGCCAAAGCATTGATAAGTTTTCGCATTCCTCAATTATACCAAAATGGACGCGAAAGAGATTTGTTGCTAACAGGCCTCCTCGTACGTATTATAGGCATATGGACACAATAAAGATCTTGGGGATATCGGGGAGTTTGAGAAAAGGTTCTTACCACACGCAGCTTTTGAAAGCGGCCCAATCCCTTGCGCCGCAAGGGGTAACGGTCGATATCGCGGGCATCGGTGATCTGCCTCTTTTCAATCAGGACTTAGAGCAGGACCCGCCGGAAAGCGTCAAGGAGTTGAAGCGGAGGATCAAAGAGAGCGATGCCGTTCTTTTTGTGACGCCGGAATACAACTATTCCGTGCCAGGCGTCCTTAAAAACGCCATCGATTGGGCTTCCCGGCCTTACGGCGATAGCGCTTGGAGCGGAAAGCCGGCGATTATCCGCTTCCAATCGGCC
>JAMCRC010000001.1:10515-21644 GCA_023380415.1 Patescibacteria group bacterium
TTCAACTCCTTGACGCTTTCCGGCGGGCATAATGAGCGGTTCGGTCGGTCTCCAGGGCGGAGCCAAGGCCCAATACCATCTGCGGCAATCTTTCGTCTTCCTCGATATGCATCCATTGAACAAGCCGGAAGTTATGGTGCCAATGATACAGGACAAGTTCGACGCTCAGGGCGATCTTACGGATGAAGAGACGAAGAAACGGATCGTAGAATATTTGTCCGCTCTCGCAGCCTGGGCCAAGAAGATAAATAAATAAGGCCGGATAATGACGGATAACCCGAAAATACCGACGATCGTCGTCGTCTTAGGCGCGACCGGCGATCTTACGGCCCAGAAGATAACCCCGGCCCTCTGGAATCTTTATCGGAGCGGTTCGCTGCCCCGGATGTTTCGGGTCGTCGGATTCGCGCGACGGCCGTTCCCGGATCGGGATTTCGCCCAAATGGCCGCGGCCAATCTTTTGAAGCGCTTGCGTCCCACGGAGGCCGAAGAGGCCGAGAGATTCCTCGGCCTGTTCTCTTACTCCCAGGGCTTTTTCGAGAGGCGGGCGGACTATCTTCGGCTCAAAAAACGCTTGGACGAGATCGACGAGGGCTGGGGCATGTGCTCCAACAAGCTATTCTATCTCGCCGTTCCGCCGCGGCTTTATCCGGACATCTTGAACCATTTGGCTTCGACCGGTTTGGGGCGGCCTTGCGGCGGCCCCGACGAGGGCTGGACCCGGATTATCGTCGAGAAGCCGTTCGGGAGCGATCTCCAAAGCGCCAAGGACCTGGATGTGCTCCTGGGCGAACTTTTCGCCGAAGACCAGATCTACCGCATCGACCATTATCTTGCCAAAGAGATGCTCCAGAATATCCTGGCCTTCCGGTTCTCGAACGATCTTTTCGAACCGGGCTGGAATCGAAGCGGCATATCCGAGATTCGGATCCGGCTTTGGGAATCGCTCGGCGTCGAAGGTCGGGGTGGATTTTACGACGGCGTGGGCGCCCTGCGGGACGTCGGCCAAAATCATCTGCTCCAGATGCTGGCTCTCACGGCCATGGCGCGCCCGCGAAGCTTTTCGTCCCGAGACGTCCGGGCGGCGCGGCAGGCCTTTATCGAATCGCTCGTGCCCTTCAAGCCGAAGGAGATCAGGACCGGGACCATCCGCGGACAATACGACGGTTATCGGGGCATCAAAGGCGTCGCTTCGGATTCTGCGACCGAAACTTACTTCCGCGTCGAAGCCCGTTCGAGCGATCCGCCTTGGAAAGGCGTGAAGTTCGTTCTCGAGTCGGGCAAGCGCTTGGGAAGATCGCTCAAGGAGATCGAGATCGTTTCGCGCGGCGGAGCGGACCGGCGGAACTCGCTTGTCTTCCATGTCGAGCCGAAGGAAGGCATTACCATCAAATTCTGGGCCAAAAAGCCCGGTCGCGGAATGGAGCTTCAGGAGCGCAAGCTCGGTTTCAAATTCCGCCCCGCTTCAAAAGCGCATCCGGCGGAGGATTATGAAAAGCTCTTATGGGATTGCCTTACGGACGACCAGACGCTTTTCGTCTCGAGCGGAGAGATTCAAGCGATGTGGCGGTTCATCGATCCCATTATCGACGGCTGGCAAAAAGGCCTCGCTCCCCTTTTGCGTTACAAGCCCGACTCGTCATCGATAACGAAGGCCGGCGGCGCGGCTAAATGAGATATTTCTTCCCCTTCAACTTCTCGGGCAGAAGGTCGTTTTTGGGATAGCGTTCGTAGTCCTTCCCGTATCCCATGTCCTTCATCAGCTTGGTGACCGGATTCCTTATTTGAAGCGGTATCGGCAGGTTGCCGTACTTTTTGACGTCGTCGAGGGCGCGGAAATACGCCTCGTAAGAGCGTTTGGTCTTCGGAGCGCCCGCAAGATAACAGACGCCGTGGGCCAGATTTATGGCGCATTCGGGGAGGCCGATCACCTCCACGGCCCGGAAGACGTTGTTGGCTATTTCAAGGGCCATCGGGTCGGCTAGGCCCACATCCTCCGAGGCGAAAATGACCATCCTCCGGGCGATGAACTTCGGGTCCTCGCCCGCTTCGACCATCCTGGCCAGGTAATAGAGCGCCGCGTCCGGCTGGGAGGCGCGCATGCTCTTAATGAAAGCGCTTATCGTGTCGTAGTGCCCCTCTCCTTTTTTGTCGTAGCGGATATATTTCGATTGGAGCGCGTCCGTGAGCGTCTGGACGTTCACCTCTTTGTACAGGGCTTCCGTGGCCTCGAGGAGACCCAATAACTGGCGGGCATCGCCGTTCGCGAAGTTTATCACCCATTCCCTGGCCGCCTTATCCATCGCTATGCCCGTGCGGTCGATTATCTTCCCGAGCTCGTCCGGCGAGAGCTCGTTCAAGACGAAGACCCGGCAGCGCGAAAGGAGCGGGCTGATGACCTCGAAGGATGGATTTTCGGTCGTTGCCCCGATGAGCGTGATGCGGCCGGTCTCCACGAATGGCAGAAGGAAGTCCTGCTGGGCCTTGTTGAACCGGTGGATCTCGTCGAGGAAAAGAACGGTAGGCCTGAGCCCCGCCTGGCCCTGGACCACCTCCCTAACATCTTCCTTGCCGGCCGATACGGCCGAAAGCTCCACGAAATCTGCGCCGAGGGCCTTGGCGTATATCTTGGCGAGCGTGGTTTTGCCAACTCCGGGCGGTCCCCAAAGAACAAAAGAAAAGAGATGCCTCTTTTCTATCGCCTCGCGTATCGGCTTGCCCGGTCCGACTAAATGCTCTTGGCCGATGAATTCGGCGAGGGTCTTGGGTCTTATCTTAGAGGCCAGCGGTTCCATACGCTCGCAGTTTAGGCGCCTTCCGGCGTTTAGTAAAACGTTGACGGCCGGGCCTTATGGTTATATTTTAATGCCATAGTTCTTAAAAAAGGAGGTAAATATGATACGCGAATTCTATGCCGTGACCGCGACTTCGATCTACCACGCGGTATCGGACGACCACGGCCGGGCGATCGCAACGAAGATAGCGGTAAAGGGCCATAGCCGGATACCGGTCGGCAATCGTTTGGAGCGCGGCACGATGATAGCGATCCGGGAGAATCTCGTGGCCTACGATCCCGGCATCACCGGTCGGCCGATAGAGTTGGTCAACACGAAGGATTGGGGCGGCCATTCTTCCGCCATCGTGGCCCTCTTTCTCGAGGTTCGCAATGCCGCCCGGTGCTTCCAATATCCCGATCCCAGGCCTTACGACGAGCGATGGCTCGAAGAGACGAAAAAGGTCGTAGCGGCCATCGGAGAGAATCATCCGGCGTTCTACGTCGATGAAGAACGGCGCCACGCGTTAGCGGAGGCCTGAAGCTATTTTAGAGCGGCACTCGGTGCCGCTTTTTATTTTTGTAGATGCAATAATTCACAACTCCACCGGCAGGTCCACTAGGTTTTCAACGGCCTTGTTGCGGAAGAGAGCGTGAACGCCCCAATAGGCCAGACCGGCGCCGATAACGCCCGTCAGGACGTCGAAGAAGTAATGTTCGCCGAGGTACATGACGCCCGCGGCCATCGCCAGGGAATAAAGGACGAAGAGAGGCGTCCACTTCGGGAATTTCTTGGAAAGGAAAACGGCGGTCACGGTCGCGTAGGCCATATGGAGCGACGGAACCGCCGCCACCGGATTGGATTTGAAGACGGCATAGACGGTCGGCAGGGCCAAGGACCCGAGAAGGTGCCGGGAAACGATGTCGGTGATATGGGTCACGGGCGGGAGGAACCCGTTAAGCCCGGCGAGCCATGGCGGCGCCGCCGGGAAGAGCAAAAAGGTCAGGAAGCCGACGAACGAAACGCCGACTATCGTAAAAACGTAGTTCTCGAAAAGGAGCCTGTCACGGAGCCAAAAAGCGAAGGCGACGAGCAAAGGGATGACGAAATGGGAGTAATAAAGGAAAGAGGCCGCGTAATCGTACCAATGGAGAGCGCCGGCCGAATAGAAAAGATGCTGGAGGGCGATGGTCGGAGGAACGCCGAAAATGAACTTGTCGAAATCTATCATCGGCAGGTAATGGACCACCGGATTGATCTGGGGTATCAAGGTCCTCAAATATTCATAAGCGAGGATGAGCAAGATGGGCGGTGTCCAGTCCCGCAGGAATTTTTTCCCCTTTCCGATCACGAAAGCGACGAGGCCGGCGAAGACAAAGAACTGGTCCGGAGCGTACGGGGCCTGGTAGAAGATCAAGGCGATGCCGATGACGGCCAAAAACAAAAAAGACGCGGCGGTCAGGAATTTATCGTAACGCTCCAACTTGAGCCAAAAGGCCCTTATTTTTCGGACAAGAGACAATGGAATGTTAAAACTCGATTGGCTGCGGGACCTGGATTCGAACCAAGATACCATGCTCCAGAGGCATGTGTCCTACCGTTAGACGATCCCGCAATGCGTTCCTATGTTACAACCCCGGTCGTGATTTTTCAACCGGTGCTGGCCCGCCGCTTTTTGCCGGCGTACCGCCTTTCATTGGTCTTATAACCGTCATCGGCCGACCAGAACAAGAACAGCCTCTTTTTGAATCCTCCTTTGGTCCGGTAGGAAAGTCTTTGGGCCGATCTTATCTGGGCGCTCGAGATGCGTTTCGTCCTTTTTATCTCTTCGACGACGTCCAGCACGTCGGCCAATTCCGAAGTTATCTCGTCCTTGGTCCTGGCGTTGAGCAGTCCGCTCGCTTCTTCGCCGACCTTCTTGAGCAACTCCCGCTCGAAATCCTTGGCCCCAAGCTTTCTGGCCTCGTAAGCACTCCCCTTTTTGGCGATCTTCTCCGGTATCTTGTCCCTGATGAGCTTGTTGTAATAGATCCTCTTCATGCGTTCATTATATTATACAGGATCATCCGGGCCGCCGTTCCGTTCGCTGTGGCGGACGATGCGCCTCGATATGCGCCAGAGAAGGAACATGATGATGGCCACGACGAATATGGCGACCACGATATTCACCACGTCGGAAAAGCTCTCCCAGTAGCTCCCGACGGCGAACCCGATAAGGAGCAATCCGCCGATATCCACGAAGTTGCCGATAGCATCGTAAAACAGAAACTTCTTGAAAGGGACGCCCGAGGCGCCCGAAAGGACGCTTACGGCCGGACCCAAAGCGCCGGCGATCCGGGTCGAGAAGATCATGAAGGGCGCATCCCGCCGCACCTCGGCTTCGAGCCGATCGAAGAACTTTATCCGGTTGAGGCGCAGTTTGCGTATCACGGCCGCGCCGTACCGGCGGGCCAGAAAGAAATCGACAAGATCGCCAAGGACATTGCCCGCAAGGCCGACGGCGAGGGCCAGATAGAAGTTGAACACTCCCTGGCTCGAGAAGGCGCCTACGGCCATCAGTATCTCGCTCGCCGGGATGGGCACGACTATGCCGGCAAAAAATATCGCCGCGAAGAGGGCGACGTATTTATAGAGCAGGAGGTAAGAGAGCAGGACGCCCAGGATGGAGCCGTATTCCATGGCGGTCTATTGGCTGTTGGCGGCTTGATGTTCGGCGACCGCGCTTTGGACCTGTTTCGTGAAGGCCGTCGGGTTTAGGCCGCGCTTTTCGGCGTATTCGTATATCGGTATGCGAGGATAAGCCGCGCTTTCGATGTTGAGCGCCGATATCAGGTATTGCGGAGGCAGGCCGAAGATGCGGTTCACGTAATCGAATGTCATCCAGGCCTGGATGATGTCCGCCCGGCCGTTTGGCAGCGGCTCGCGCCGGCCGGCGAGGGAAAAGTGGATGGCCTGGTCGTTCAATATTCTGGCCTGGCGCAGGTCGAGATATTGCTTGATCAATGCGGCGAAAAGGACGATGAGAACGATGGCGAGAAAGGCCATCACGATGTTGATATACCGGTCCGGATGCCTTTTAAGTTCCCCCATGCGTTTTAGGCGGTCGTATCCGTTGCGGCGGCCGGCAACGGCTCCTGGCCCAGGAAACGAAGGCGATCCTTGTGGAACATGGCGAGCGTGATGTGGAAGATGGAATAGGTGATGAAAAAGGCGGCGAAGACGTCGATGGAATAGTGGAGGTGCCCCAGCAGGACGACGACGGCGAAAAAGAAGGATGAAATAAGGGCGAATTTCCGCATGAATTTGTCACGCCAATAGATCATGGCGACCATGAACGGCAGTCCGGTATGGCCGGAGAAGAACTGGTCTTTACCGGTGGTGAATATGCTCATGAATCCGGCCGCGTCGATCTGGACATGGACCGGAAAAGGCGAAATATGGGTCAAGCTCACGAAGGCCGAGCGGATGACCAGGAAAACAGCCAGGCTTTTCAATACGAACGGCAGGCGTTCCGGATGCCAGGCGGTGTAGAGAACGACCACCCCCCAGAAGATGAGCGGTCCGTAGACGAAGGCCCAATCCACGTCGAAGACGGGAATATTGCTCAGAATGAGGTCGGTGACGGAATTGCTGGCGGCCTCGGTAGCGTAAAGGATGGCGAAGATGGAGGCCGCTATGCCGATCGCGATGGCGATGACCCCGAAGATGAACGACCAGACGAACTTCGGATCGCTGAAGCACTGTTTGTATCTCGAGATCACCCCGGCGATAGCTCTGTTCATTGGCTTTATTCTAGGATATTAAACGAATCCTGGGAAGAAGTCCGTCTTGATCTGGCGCCCGGCGACGCCCATTCCTTTGAGGACGCTCTCCGTGGCGGCCACCATCGCATGGGTCCCGGAAATGTAAAAAGTGCGGGTGCGCCAATCCGGTATCTGTCGGGAGATCATGGCCGCGTTCACTCTCCCCTTTTCTCCCGGCCAATCTTTCGGCGCCGTTTCGGTCAGGGTGTGGACGACCTTGAGGCCTATTCTCTTCTGAGCGGCGGCGAAGACATCGTCGTACACGATGTCCCGGGCGCCGCGGTTGGAATACAAAAGGACGATATCGCGCCTTTCGTCATTGTCGGCGAGATACTTGATCATGCTTCGGAAGGGCGTGATGCCGATGCCGCCGGCGATGAAGGCCAATTTCTTTCCATTTTCCTTCGGCAGGGTGAAGTCGCCGGCCAGGCCGGTCGCGACGATGGTGCCGCCCGGTTTCAGGTTCAAAAGGGCTTTTTTGAACGAACTTGGCCGATCGTAAAAGCGGACCCCCAGGCGCAGGTCGCTTTCCGTCGGCGACGAGGCCAGCGTGAAATAACGGCGGTTGCCGCGGGAGTCGGGGCGCTCGTGCCCCAGGGTCCACTCCATGTATTGGCCCGGTCGGAAGCGCATTCCCCCGCCTCCGGCGAATACGAAGTCGTACATGTCCGGTGCGGTCTGCATCTTCGCCTTCAATTTGAGGACCAGTTTTTCCTTCGGACTCACGATGTAAGAAAAGACGTTGCCGATGACGAGCGAGAGTTCCGGGCTGAAATAGAAGCCGGCGATGTTCGTGGCGGGCGCGAACAGCGCGCCGACCAAAGCTCCGTAGGCGATCCGCTTCGGGCGGGTGGGCGGCGTCGTGAGCGGCTCGGTGAGCATCACGAAGGCGAAGAAAAGGAGAGGCACGTCGAGCAGGGTCCGGGAGATGACCGTTCCCAGTCCTGCGCCGATGCTCGTGGCCAATGTGAGGGCGACGGCCGTGAGAGTGAAGCTCCAAAAAAGGTCCGCGCGTTGGATCTTGCGGATCATGAGAACCCCGCCCAAAAGGACGAAGGGAGCCATGGCGGCCGTCCCGACCCACCAGCTGGCCGGCTCTCCCAGCAAAAGGCCGGTCGCGACCACGCCGAATGCGGCCGGATTGAATATATGTTTCTTTTTAATGGCCAGGATGTACTTTGAAGCGATGGCGAAGGCCGAGGCCCAAAGAGCGGTCTCGATGAATACGCCGGCTTGGAAGGTGTAAAGAGGCGTGATGATGAGGGTAAGAATGAGGGCGGTGATATATACGGACTCAACGTTGGTGGGGACCCGCCAGATGCGGGCGAATATTTCGTTCAGGAGCAGGCAAACGCCCGTGATGAAAAGTCCGGAAGCGACGACGGCGGGCGCGTCGTAAGGCAGCAATCCGAAATGACTGAGGCCGATCGCGGCGAACCATAGTCCGATCAGGTAATACAAGACGAGCCGGTACATCGTTACCCGGTTCAAAATATTGTCGATAATGTCTATGGATCTACGCCACATATTTAGGAAAACCGCTGGTCATGGTCGCAATACCCGCCCGGTCGATCGAGTAGGCCTCGAGTTCGGGCCGGCTCTCGATGAAACGGACGCCGCCGCGGCCCATGGCGAAAGCGGCCGTGGCAAAACGGTCCGCTTCGTAAACGTCCGGTCCGACGACCGTGATGCTTACGATGTCCTGAAGGCGGTCGCCGGCCGCTTTCGGGTTCCAGATATGCTCGCCGCGTTCATAAGAACCGGAGGTGGCGACGCCCTGGCCGCCGTTCAGGGAAATGGATTTGACGATGCCGGCCTTCGAGAACGGGTCCCGGATGCCGATTGTCCAGCGCTCTCCTCGTTCGTTCCGGCCGCCGACCGCAATGTCGCCGCCGGCATCGATGAAAAAATCGGAATATCCACTTTTCCGGACGATCGCCGCTGCGTTGTTGATAGCCCAGCCCTTTACGATGCCGGAAGGATCGATCGGGCCTTTCGGGCTCCTGACGTCGAAGTAGCCGTCGGTCTCCCACTTCGTCTTTTCCGCCAGATCGAAGACGAGACGGACGTCGTCGCTCAGGTCCTCCGGCGCGAGGCGGCCCGAATTCAAAAGCGATATTTCACTCCCCTCTTTGAAGGGGCTGAATTTTTCATCGACATGTTCGAAGTAAGAGAATACGCCGTCGAATGCATCAGACCGGCCGCCGACGATCTCGACGGATATCGGCATTCCCATGATTATCCTAGTCTGTCTCATGTCAGTTTTTCGCCTGAGCCAAGGCGCTTTGGAGGGATTGGATAAAGGCCAGGCTTGTTTGGGTGGCGCCGGAAACAACGTCGACGTTGGCGTTCTGGGCTTGGACCGCCTCCTGGGTCAGATACGGCATCGCCTGAGAATTGACGTAGACGGAGTAACTGTGCGTGTTCGGATATTGCAGGAACCGAACATCGGCCAAGGCACCGTTCTTCACTACCGCTTTCACTTGGACATTACCGTACCAAGCATCAGTGACGGGGCCGACGTAGCTGCCGTCCCGGTACTGTCCCTGACTGGCCGCTGGCTGCCCCTGGTTCGCCAGCGCGGGCGACGGCTGGGACGGGGTCGATGTCGCCGCCGGAGCCGAAGGTGTCGCAGGCGCCGGGTTGGGTGCGGTCCCGGCGTTCGGGGCGGTGGCGAGCGTCGTTCCAAGGTTCGCCCGCTTAAAGACCAAATAAACAAAAAAGGCCGCTATAAGTGACAATGAAAAGAGTATTTTTCTCATGCCGATGATTTTGGGTTATGGCCTTACTACGATGTCCGGCTCCGTTTGGGTGCGAAAAAACGCCCTTCTGGAGGGCGTTTTAACAGCCGATCACCGCCGAGCCAGCGAGGAAAAGAAAGGGTTCAATGCCCCGCGGTGAATGTCATTTATTGGTTCGAAGATGAGGCGTTCCCCCAGTATCCGTAGCCCATCATCGGATAATATCCGCCGCGTTCGCCGTAATAGTGCATGCCGTATCCCGGACCGTATCCGCCGAATCCCATGAATGATCCGATGCGGAGGCCGATCCAGAAAATGCCTATTGCGATGAGGATGGCGACGACCACCCGGATCAAAATGAACCTTCTGTAGCCGAATCCGTAGCCGTAGCCGCATCCGTGGCCGAAGCCGTGATACGGGCAGTGTTTTTCGCCGCAGACCTCGCATTTGCCGCCCTGGCAAAGCATGCAACGGCAACCTTCCGGATGACCGGCATTGTTCATGCCGTCGTTCTTCATATCCATCGTTTTTTAGAATTAACGACCTTTTTTCTTATTATACTACAGGCGTCAAATCCCCTGCCTTTTCGCCTTCCTGCGTTCGGTCTCTGTAAGGAGTTTTTTCCGGATGCGGACGCTCTTCGGCGTCACTTCGACGAGCTCATCGTCGCCGATGTAGTTCAAGGCGTCTTCCAAGGTGAGCGTCAAAGGAACCTCCAATTGGTCGCTCAACCCCTCGTTCTTGGCCCGGAAATTGGTGAGCTCCCGGGCGCGGCAGGCGTTCACCGGGATGTCGCCGGATTTGGCGTTCACGCCGACGACCATGCCTTCATAGACCGGCACGCCGTCGCCGATGAATAGTTTGCCGCGGCCTTGGGCGGCCACGAGGCCGTAGTTGTTTGATGTTCCGGTTTCGGTATTGACGATGGAACCGTGAGCGTCGTCCCTCAGGTCTCCTTTATACTCTTCGTATCCCAAAAATATCGGGTTCATTATTCCGGTGCCCTTGGTGGCCGTAAGAAATTCGTTCCTAATGCCGATGAGTCCCCTGGTCGGGACGGCGAAATCCATGTAGTCCGCGCCGTTGTCGACGCGCATGTCCTTCATCACGCCGAGACGCTTGCCGAGCATTTCGATCACGACCCCGGCGTAGGCCTCAGGGACCTCTATGGAAGCCAGCTCCATCGGCTCCATCTTTTTCCCGCCGCGTTCGTGGAAAATGACCTGGGGTTTCGAGACCTCAAGCTCGAACCCCTCCCGGCGCATCTTCTCGATCAATATGGCGAGATGCAGCTCGCCGCGGCCGGCCACGGTCCAGCGGTCGGAACTTTCGGTCGGCGTGACCGAAAGGGCCACGTCGGTTTCGAGCTCGTGTTCCAGCCGTTCCTTGATGTTCCGGGACGTGGTGTATTCCCCTTCCTTGCCGGCGAAGGGCGAAGTATTAACGCCGAACGTCATTTTTATGGTCGGCTCGTCGATATGGATGACGGGCAGCGCTTTCGGATTTTCGGCGTCGGCAACGGTCTCGCCGATAGATATATCGGGTATGCCGGCAATGGCGGCGATGTCCCCGGAAGACGCCTCTTCGACATCGATCCGGTTCAATCCGTCGAATGAAATGATGGCCGATAATTGGGCCTTCTTAACGTTCCCCTGCCGGTCGATGTGGGCGACCGTTTGGCCGCGCGAAGTATTAACGCCGAACGTCATTTTTATGGTCGGCTCGTCGATATGGATGACGGGCAGCGCTTTCGGATTTTCGGCGTCGGCAACGGTCTCGCCGATAGATATATCGGGTATGCCGGCAATGGC
>JAMCRC010000002.1 GCA_023380415.1 Patescibacteria group bacterium
GTGCGGGCAATTCATCGGCTTCATGGCGAAAAGATGGCCCTCGCGCGTCGTAATCTTGAAAAGATCGTCTTTGAACTTTTCCCAATGGCCGCTCCGCTCGTAAAGGTCCTTCTTCGTGATGTGGGGAATGTCCACTTGTTCGTACCCGGCCTTCTGCCGGAGCTCCCAGACGAAGTTATCGAGGAGATTCCGGACGAGCGTGCCCTTGGGCGTCCAAAGCGGCAGCCCGGCGCCCACCAGGTCGGAGAATGTGAAAAGATCGAGGTCCACGCCGAGCTTCTTGTGGTCGCGGCGCTTGGCCTCTTCCATCATCGTGAGGTAGTCATCCAGTTCTTTTTTGGTCTCGAAAGCCAGGCCGTAGATGCGCTGGAGCTGCGGCCGCTTCTCGTCGCCGCGCCAATACGCGCCCGCGATCTTGTCGAGCTTGAAGGCGACCGGATTTATCTCCGAGGTGTTCTTGACGTGGCCGCCGCGGCAGAGGTCGAAGAAGGCCTTGCCGGTATGGTAGATGGTGAGGGGTTTCTTGTCTTTCGAAAAATCCTTGATGAGCTCCAACTTGAACGGCTGGTCCTTGAAGGTCTTCTTGGCCTGCGCGGGCGTGATCTTCTCGCCCTTGAAAGGCAATTTCTGGCTCACGAGGTCGCGCATCGTCGCTTCGAACTCCTTCAGGTCTTCGGGCGTGAGCGGGTGGGGGAGCTTGAAGTCGTAGTAAAAGCCGTTTTCAATGACCGGCCCGACCCCGAGCTTGGCTTTGGGGAATTTCTTCAAAACGGCGGCCGCGAGGAGGTGCGCCAGCGAGTGCCGGATACCCTCGATTTTCTCTACTTTTGGCATAGTAGATATATTATAGGCAGATTATGGCGTTTTTGATATGTATTGACTATATACAATTGTGGGTTTATAATATAGGACAGTTATCTTAAAATTCCACGTTCGGAGAAGACGCTGGAATTGCGCATCAGGCGGTAAACCTAAACAAAAGGGAGGTGAACTATGTTTTTGCTGCGCATCATCGAGTTTGGTGTCGGCGCGATATTTCTCATCTATCTGCTTACCCAGATATTGATACCTTTGTGGCAAGGCACTCCGCTTTTTCCTTCATTGAGGGAAAAGTCGAGCAAGCTGCAGAAGGACCTGGTAGATGCGAGAGGAGACGTCGAAGATGCAAAACTCGGGAAAGAGGTCGCAAAAACGCAGGCTCAAGCCGAGAGATACGGCAAAAGCAACGGCTCGAAGCCCCAGAAAAAAGCGGCCAAGAGCAGGTAGTAAAGTTTCCAGCGACGTCGTCATTGAAAATAACGGCGTCCGGGAAGATCAACCGGAAAAACCACTAAACAAGAAGGAGTCCAAAGTGGACACACAGACAATCAGTCGTCGCCTGACCGTTAGGGCGGGCATCCTGGCTGTTCTAGGCCTGATAACTCTGATATGTATCTTCAAGCTGGCGGAGAACGTCGATGTGGACCATATCATGGTGGTCCAAAATCCGGTCACGGGCGGTTTGACCTGGTACACCCAGGGCGGCATCCAGTGGCAGGGATTCGGCAAGGTCACTAAGTACCCCAAAAGGGCGATCTACGAGTTCCAGATCCCCGTTCGCTTCAACGACGGCGGACATGGAACGATGTTCGGTTCCGTCCAGTACGAAATGCCCCTCGACGTTGTTCATCTTACGGCGCTTCACACCCGTTTCGGCAGCCCCGAGGCGATCGAGAAGCAATTGATCACGACCGTGACCAATAAGGCGGTCTACATGACCGGGCCGCTCATGAGCTCCAAGGAATCTTACGCCGAGAAGCGTAACTATCTGATATTCTACGTCGAAGATCAGATCCAGAACGGCGTTTACCGAACGTACCAAAAAGAAGTGAAGACGAAGGACGCCATGACCGGCTCCGACAAGACCGTCACCGTGGTGGAAATATCCACTAAGGACGGTCAGCCGGAGCGCCAGGAAGAGGCGGTATTGTCGAGTTTCGGCATCAAGGCCTTCAACTTCGCGATCACTCAGCTGCCTTACGATGATGCGGTCGAAACCCAGATAAAGCAGCAGCAGCAGATCGCCATGGACGTTCAAACGGCCATCGCCGACGCCAAAAAGGCGGAACAGCGCGCCATCACCGTGGCAAAGCAGGGTGAGGCCGATGCCGCCAAGGCCAAATGGGAACAGGAGGTCATCAAGGCGAAGGCGGTCACCGAGGCCCAGCAGAAGCTCGAAGTAGCCAAGCTGGATGCTCAGGCAGCCGATCAGTACAAGGTCGCTCAGCTGCGCCGAGCGGAAGGCGACGCGGAATACAAACGCCGCGTGATGCAGGCCGACGGGGCCCTGGCCCAGAAGCTCGAGGTCCTCAAAGAGATCAATTTCCGGTATGCGGAAGCGATCGAAAAGCATGAGGGACCGTGGGTACCCTCGATCGTCATGGGATCAAGCAGCACGGCAGTGAGTCAGAACGCGGCCTTGCCGCTCATAGAACTTCTGACCGCCAAGACGGCGCGCGATCTCGGTTTGGATATGTCTGTCGGGGGACAGAAGCAAACAGGCGGGAGATAATTTTAAGAAGCACAATATGCCCGGGGAAGGGGTTCCCCGGGCTTTTCTTTTAGAGAACTTTCACGGAATCGACGATGAACTTGGTCTCGCCGTTCTTCCAGGAAACGAAGCCGTCCACGACGACGGCCGCGCCGTCCGTCCAGGCATCCTGGTTCTTTTCAAGGACGCCGTTGAAGACGAGGGCCTCCATGCTGTTTTCCTTGTCCTCGAGCGTCACAAAGAGCATCGGCTGGCCCTTTTTGGTGATTATTTTTTTGGCGGCCGAAATAACGCCGGCGATGGAGAATTTGAGCGAACGCTCGCCGGTCTTGGGGAGAGCCAGGGCATAGCCGATGGTCTTCGTCCGCGCGCCGATATTGCCGTTATGGCCGTTCAGCGGGTGGTCCGTAAGATAAAGGCCCAAAAGGTCCTTTTCCCAGGAAAGCATCACGTTCTTCGCTACGGGCGCGCTCGGGCGGAGGCGAAGAGAGGTAAAGGTCGCCGTGCCGCCGAAAAGCGAATCCTGGTTCGAGGTCGCGCTCTTTCGGGCCACTTGGTTGAACTTGACCATATCCTCGAGGTTTTCGAGAAGTTGGCCGCGGTCGGTGCCGAACGAATCAAAGGCCCCGGCCTTGATGAGCGACTCGAGGGATTTTTTGTTCAGATCGCGGTTCTGGATGCGCGAAAGGAAGTTCGAAAGGTCGGTGAAAGGACCGCCTTTGGCCCGTTCGGCGATGATCACGTCCACGATGTTCCCCCCCACGTTCTTGATGGCAAGCAATCCGAAACGGATGTTCTTTCCGTCAACGGCGAATCCCTGGAAGCTCTGGTCGATATCCGGCGGCAGGACATTGATGCCCATCTTTTTCGTCTCGCCGACGAGGAAATTGATGCGTTCGATATCCGTGCCCGAGACGTTGAGCAAGCTCGTCATGAACTCGACCGGATAATGGGCCTTGAGGTAAGCCGTTTCGAAGCTCACCACGGCATAGCAGGCGGCGTGCGATCGGTTGAAGCCGTAGCGGGCGAAAGGCGGGAAAAGCTCCCAAATGGCTTCGGCCGTCTTCGGTGCGATGCCGTTCTTCACCATTCCCTTGACGAGCTTTTCCTGCTGTTCGTCGAGCAGGGCTTTGATCTTCTTGCCGATGGCCTTGCGCAGGGTATCGGCCTCGGCGAGCGTAAAGCCGGCGAGGTCTCTCGCGATGCGCATCATCTGCTCTTGGAAGATGCCGACGCCGTAGGTGCTTTTGAGTATCGGTTCGAGCTTCGGATGCAGGTATTCCACTTTTTCCAAGCCGTGCTTGCGTTTGATGTAGCTTGGAATAAGTTCCATCGGCCCCGGGCGGTACAAGGCGACCATGACTATGATGTCCTCGAGTTCGGTGGGCTTCAGTTCTTTGAGGTAGCGGCGCATGCCGGCCGATTCGAATTGGAAGACGCCGGTCGTGTCGCCCGTTTGGAAGAGTTTGTAGGTCTCTTTGTCCTCCAAAGGCAGGTGGTCTATATCGATGCGCTCGCCCTTGTCCTCCTGGATGAGGCGCAGCGTCTTTTCGATGATGGTCAGGTTCTTGAGGCCCAAGAAGTCCATCTTAAGGAGGCCGAGGTCCTCCACGGCATGGCCCTCGAATTGGGTGAGGATGGCTTCGTCGCTCTGGGGCGCCCGTTGGATGGGCATGAAATTGGTGAGAGGTTCAGGCGCGACCACGACGCCGCAGGCGTGGACCGAGGCGTGGCGGGCCGTCCCCTCGAGCTTAACGGCGTTTTCGAGTATCTTTTTCACGTCCCCGTCGCGCTTTTCGAGGGCCTTAAGGTCGGGTTCGGCCTCGAGGGCCTGCTTCAGGTTCATATTGAAGGGGATAAGCTTCGCGATCTGGTCGCCAACGCTATAAGGAAAACCCATAGCCCGCGTCGTGTCGCGCACGGCCGCTCGGGCCATCATCGTCCCGAAGGTGATGATCTGGGCCACGTGATCCTCGCCGTACTTTTCGCGGACATAGGCCAAGACCTCGTCCCGGCGGGTGTCGGTGAAGTCGATGTCGATATCGGGCGCTTGGATGCGGTCCGGGTTCAAAAAACGCTCGAAGAGAAGCTCGTAATGGATGGGATCGATGCCGGTGATGCCGAGAATGTAGGAGACGATGCTCCCGGCCGCGCTGCCGCGCCCGGGGCCGACGACGATGCCGTGGGTCTTGGCCCAGTTCACGTAGTCCTGGACGATAAGAAAGTAGTCGGCATAGCCGGTCTTTTCGATGACGCCGATCTCCATATCGAGGCGTTCCTTTATTTCCGGGGTCACGTTCGGATAGCGTCGGGGCAAGCGTTCGGCGACGAGTTCCTTCAAATAGGCGAGCGAGGTCTTGCCGTCGGGAACGGGGAACTTGGGCAAATGCAATTTTCCGAGGGTGAGCTTCCAATCGCATTTCTCGGCGATCTTAACCGTGTTCTCTATGGCCTCGGGAAGGTGCTCGAACTTTTTCGCCATCTCTTCCGGCGAAAGAAGGGAGACGTCGTAGTTCTTCAAAGACAGCCGGTCTTCGTCGTCTAGTTTGCTTTGGGTTTGGACGGCGAGCAGGATCTCGTGAGCGGTCTTGTCGTCCTTCTCGACGTAATGGACGTCCTGGGTGGCGATCAGTTCGATTTTGAGCTTGCGCGCGATGGCGATGAGCGCTTCGTGCAGTTCGGTGTCGTGCGGCTGGAGCTCGATGTAATAATCCTCGCCGAAAAGATCTTTGTACCACTTGGCCACTTTTTCCGCTTCGGCGATATTTTTGGCCGCGATAAGCTTCGGCACTTCGCCGGAAAAGCACCCGGAGAGGGCAATGAGGCCTTCGTGGTATTTTTCGAGAAGTTCCTTGTCGATGCGCGGTTTGTAGTAAAAGCCCTCGAGGTTCGAAACGGTGACGAGCTGGATCAGGTTCTTCCATCCGACCTCGTTTTTGGCGAGCAGGACCTGGTGGAACCTTTTCTCGTCCATTTTCGGCCGCTTGTTCAAATGGCCGAAAGGCGCGATGTAGGCCTCGACGCCGATGATGGGTTTTATTCCCGCCTTCACTGCCTTTTTATAAAATTCCACGGCGCCGTAAAGGTTGCCGTGGTCGGTCAAAGCCAGTGCCTCCATGCCGTATTCCTTGGTCTTCCCGACGAGCGGATCTATTTTCGCGAGGCCATCCAGGAGAGAGAAGTGGGAATGGACGTGAAGATGGACGAATTTCATGTTGGTGCTTGGGAGGGAGTCGACGGTCGCCGCCCGGAAATGGACTTCTGGCAGTGGCGTTCGCTCGTCCCGGATTACTCCTCCATTTTATTCGCGGTGCCGAAGAGTGCAACATGTTCATAACCCCCTAAAAGGCGATATAATCCGGATAATGGGAAGGGTAAGATACACTATCGGTTTGGACGAGGTCGGCCGGGGGGCTTTGGCCGGTCCGGTCACGGTCGGAGCCGTTCTTTTGGGGCCGGAGACCGAGCTCGCGGCCATTTCGGGTGGCTTGCCGCTCCGGGATTCGAAAAAATTGACCCCGCGGATGCGGGAAAAGTGGGCGCGGGGCGTCCGGGCGGACGGACGGGTCCCTTTCGCCGTAGCGAGCGTCGCGGCGGAACGGATCGACCGGCAAAACGTCTCCCGGGCGGCGAACACGGCAGCCGGCCGGGCCGTTTTGAAGCTTGTGAAAAAGCACCGCCTGGACCCCAAAAGGACCAGGGTGCTTTTGGACGGAGGTTTACGCCTTCCGCCGATGGATATCCGCTTCGCCGCCGTGCGAACCATCATCAAGGGGGATGAGAAAGTGCCGGCTATCGCCCTCGCTTCCATTATGGCCAAGGTTCATCGCGACCGATTAATGACGAAAAGGCACGAAAAGTTCCCGCAATACGGTTTCGCGCGGCATAAGGGCTATGGCACCCGGGCTCATATCCGTTTCGTGAAGAAATACGGCCTCTCGCCGATGCACCGCAAAACATTTTGCCGGTTCGTGTAATTTGGTCTACCGCGCGATTTGATTTTTCCGGTGTTTTGTGGTATATAATGATCAGCAAGCGAAACAATAGCCCGCCCATAAGGCGGGAGGAAAGTCGGGACACTCTCCGCCCCAACGGCGGATAAAAATGTAGCAGCTAACGACTGCCGAGGGAAACCTCAGAGGTGCGAGCAGAAACGTCCTGAAGCGAAAGCTGAAGGAGAGCCCCATCCCAACGTTGATGGCTCAACCCTGCCATAGGGACAATAAAGCAGGGATGAAACGGCTAAATCCTTACAGAGTGCAAGGCCGCGTCCGCCGAAAGGCGGAAGTGCCGCTCGAGCCCGAGAGCGATCGAGGGCCCAGATGAATTATTGTTTAAAACAGAATCCCGCTTACAGCTTGCCAAAACAAAGACCGCGGAAACGCGGTCTTTGTGTTTACAGAACACGGTAATTCCGCTACATTAATCTTCAGCCGAATAGCTCTTTTTGTGGTAAAATGTGATTGTGGCGGTGTCGAGAAAACCAAGGGCGAGGTGTTTAATCTGCAGCAAGGAAACAAGCCGTGGGGGACGTAAATATTGTAGTGTCACTTGTCAGATGGAGCATCAGTACCGGGCCTATATCGGCCGATGGAAAAATGGCCAAGAAACAGGATTACAGGGGTTAGGCATCGTATCCAGACATGTAAAGCGGTATTTGCGGAGGAAGTTCGGCAATCGGTGTTGTTTGTGCGGTTGGTCAAAAACTAATCCTTTGACTAAAGAAGTCCCTTTGGTAGCAGACCATATTGATGGTAACTGGAGAAACAACGTGGAAAGTAATCTGCGTCTAATATGTCCGAATTGCGATGCTCTGTCGCCGACATATGCCGGATTAAATAGAGGCAACGGCAGGAAAGGTCGGGCCGTTAGCAGGAGAGCAATAGAAGGCCGTTCATTTGTTAAGTAGCACAAGCCACCTTAGCTCAGCTGGTAGAGCGCGTCTTTCGTAAAGACGATGTCCCCGGTTCAAGTCCGGGAGGTGGCTCAAGATGGAATATAACCCGAACATTGCCTACGTCTCGGTCTTTGCCGGCGCCGGGGGCGACGATGCCAAGGACTGGGCGCGGATGCTCGTCCGGATGTATCAAAAGTACGCCGACCGCAAGGCCTGGAAATGGCAGCTCATTTCCGACGGTGCCCTTGAGATCCGCGGCCAGGGCGCTTATGAGCGGCTGAAGAGCGAGTCCGGCGTCCACCGCTTGGTGCGCATTTCGCCTTTCGACGCGAAAAAATTGCGCCACACGTCATTCGCGCTCGTCGATGTGCTGCCGGAGCTTCCGGCCATGGAAGCGGCGCATATCCAAATACCCGAAAGGGACCTCAGGGTCGAATTTTCCCGCGCCGGCGGTCCCGGCGGACAGAACGTGAACAAGGTGGAGACGGCCGTCCGCGTCATTCATTTGCCGACCGGCCTCGTTTCCGCCTCGCGGGCCGAACGTTCGCAGGCCGCGAACCGCGAAAAGGCCCTGATGCTCCTCAAGGCCAAACTTTCCCAAGTGATGCGGGAGAAGCACGCCACGACGCTGGATAACCTGAAGACCAAAGTGGAACCGGAATGGGGCCACGAGATACGTTCGTATGTCCTTCACCCCTATAAGCAGGTGAAGAACCATTTGACCGGCGGTAAAATAAGCAAAGTGGAGGAGGTTTTGGATGGGGATTTGGATTTGTTAAAATAAGCGAGGGGGCTATAATGGTTACATAGCGTTCGGGGCCATATTCGTCAGGCCTTTTATTATGCACTTATGATCGTTTTTCAAAACGTTTCCAAGGATTACAACCACGGAACGGTCGCTTTGGACAAAGTGAACTTTAAGATCCAGCCGAACGAGTTCGTAACGCTCGTCGGCCGGTCCGGGGCCGGAAAATCGACGGTCATCAAGCTTCTTATCGGCGAAGAAAAACCGACCAAAGGCCAGATATTCTTCGGCTCTTACGAGGTGCAGAAGCTCAAACCATCCGAGCTGCCGGAATTCCGTCGGCATATCGGCGTCATTTTTCAGGACTTCCGCCTTCTGCCGAAAAAGACCGCTTTCGAGAACGTGGCTTTCGCGCTCGAGGTCGAGGGTCGCCTTCAGAAGGAGATCAACGAACTCGTGCCCCAGGTCCTCGACATGGTCGGCTTGAAGGACAAGATGCAGAATTTCCCTTCCGAGCTTTCGGGCGGGGAAAAACAGAGGGTGGCGATCGCCAGGGCGATGATCAATCAGCCGGACGTATTGATCGCCGACGAACCGACCGGCAATCTCGATCCACTTAATACCTGGGAAGTGATAAAATTGCTAAAAAAGATCAACGAGCTGGGGAGCACCGTCATTTTGGCCACGCACGACAAGGAAATAGTGAACACGCTCGGCGAAAGGGTCATCACCCTCGAGGCGGGCCAGGTCATCCGCGACGAGGCCCACGGACGTTTCTTGATAGATTAACGATATGGTCACTTTATTTCGCATAATCAAATACGGCGTTCAAAGCTTTCTCCGGAACGGCTGGCTTTCGGTTTCGACGGTGGGCATCATGATACTCGCCCTTCTCGTCTTCGAGGGGCTCATTCTCTTCAATGTCGTGAGCCAGGGGGCGGTCCAGGCCATCGAGAACAAGGTGGACATCACGGTCTATTTTCAAAGCAACGTCCCCGAGGATACGATATTGAACCTCAAAAAATCGCTCGAAGGGCTGAGCGAGGTAAAATACGTCCAGTACATCTCTCAGGACCAGGCCCTCGCCAATTTCAAAGTGGCCCACGCGAACGACCCGACCATCACGCAGACGCTTTCCGAGCTCAGCGCCAACCCCCTCCTCGCTTCCTTGAACATCAAGGCGCAGGACATCCACCATTACGATGCCATCGCCTCATATCTTGAAAAACCGGATTTCTCCGGCATCATCCAAAAGATATCCTACGCTCAAAACCAAGTGGTCATCGACCGGCTTTCAGCCTTCATCGACAATATGACCCGAGGCGGTTTCATCCTCACGATATTCCTGGCCTTCCTTGCGGCTTCCGTCACTTTCAATACCATCCGACTCGGGATCTTCTCGAACCGCGAGCAGATCGGCATCATGCGCCTCGTCGGGGCATCGAACAACTTCATCCGCGGCCCTTACGTCATCGAGGGCACCATCTACGGCATCATCGCCGCAGTCGTTTCTTTCCTCGTATTCATCCCGATCATCGCCGCGGTCTCGCCGGCCATATCGAGCTTCGTGCCGGAGGTCAATCTGCAGGGATACTTCGGCGCTAATTTCCTATCGGTGTTCCTTTACCAGATCGTTTTCGGGGTTGTCTTGGGCATCGTTTCGAGCGTTATCGCGACCAGGCGCTATTTGAACGTCTAAGGCGCGTTTTTACCTTCTTTCGAAGAGCGGCCGTCAACGATTGACCGTTTGTCGGTTTGCGTGTTAGTATATCGGCACCCTCAAGGGTGTTTTTTGTACATCACAAAAGGATAAGGAGATATCGATGGAAAACGTGTTTTTCCTGAACGGGAAGACGGAACTTATCGTGCTAGAGGACGCCCCCGGATTCAATGCGCTGTGGCGGAACGACAGGCCGCCCGAATACAGGGATAATCCTTGGCAGGGCAATCCTGTCGGAGTTTCGAGAGGCGAGTTCGAACACGTCGATTTGGATTCCGGGATCACGGTCGAACACCGGCGCGGGACAATGGGGATCTTCGACGAATTCCTCGTCTTGCGCGGTTCGCACGGCGCTCTGGATGCCATTTATGACGATCTGACGAAGCGCGACAAGAATTGATCGACCGCCGAATATCCATACATATCCGCCCTTGGGCGGATATTTTTTGACTCTTTTCTCCGGACTGTGCTATATTGTCCACATAAAGAGGCGCGAGCCCCGTTTTATTTTGCACAGTGGAAAAAATATAACCATGCCCACTAAATTACGCACCAAGATAGTCGCCACGCTCGGTCCGGCTTCGGACGCCTACGAGACGATCTATAAGCTCGTCGAAGCGGGTCTCGATATCGCCCGGATCAATTTTTCGCACTGCACGCCGGAAGAATTTTTCAGCCGGCAAAAGTTCTTGAAAAAAGCCGGTAAAGCGCTCGGACGGGATGTGGCTATTTTGCAGGATCTTCAGGGTCCCCGCATCCGCGTCGGCGAGATGCCCAAGGACGGCCGGACCCTAAAAGAAGGGGAGAAGGTTATTTTGAACGCCGCCGCCAAGGCGAGCGGCGAAATATTCGTCGATTACCCCCGTTTGCCGAAGGAGATCAGGCCGGGGCATCCCATCTTCCTTGCGAACGGCGATATGGAGCTCAAGGCGGTGCGGGTGAACGGGAACCGCATCTTCGCGGATGTCGTCCGGGGCGGCGTACTTTATTCCCGCAAGGCGGTGAACGTTCCGCATACGAAGCTTTCGGTCTCGGGGCTTACGGCGAAGGACATAAAGGACCTGAAGTTCGGCCTTAAAAACGGCGTCGACTTCGTCGCTGTCTCGTTCGTCCAGTCGGCAGCGGACATTCTGAAGGCCAAGAAGCTCATCAGCGGGAAGGCGCGCGTCATCGCGAAGATCGAGACCGCTTTGGCCTTGAAGGACATCGATAACATCATCCAGGCCGCGGACGGCATCATGGTCGCGCGCGGCGACCTCGGCATCGAGGTTCCGGAGGAAAAATTGCCATTCATCCAAAAGAACCTCATCCGCCACGCCGCTTGGCACAATAAGCCGTCGATCACGGCGACCCAGATGTTGACTTCCATGGTCAATCACCAGCACCCGACCAGGGCCGAGGTAACGGACGTGGCGAACGCCGTTTGGGACGGCACGGACGCCGTGATGCTCTCGGACGAGACCGCTTCGGGCCAATATCCGGTGACGGCCTTGAAGACAATGGCGAAGATCGTACGCCAGGCCGAGGCCTATCGGAACGCCGAGAATCGGCTGGTTTGATTTTGCCGGTTGATAGGAACAGGTCTAGAATATAAACAATGCCGGCGGAACTCGCGCTTTATATAACGAAGTACGGCTATCTCGCCATTTTTTCCTTGATCTTTCTCCAAGAGATCGGGGTGCCGAACCCGGTGCCGAACGAATTGGTCCTCTTGTTCGCGGGGTATCTGGCCTCGGTCCACGTACTGAGCCTGACGTTGGTCCTCCTCACCGTGATTTTGGCGGATTTCATCGGCACTTCGATCCTTTACGCTTTCTTTTATCTTTTCGGCGACTACGTTATGGACCATAAGCCGAAGTGGCTGCCCATCTCTAAGGAAAAGATAATGAAGCTCAGCAACAAGATCTCCCAGCGCGAGCAGTGGGGAATATACGTCGGCCGGCTTATTCCGTACCTTCGAGGATATACTTCGGTCGCAGCCGGACTTTTGAAGATCCGGCCGCGCGTTTTCTTGACGGCCGTTATCGTATCCGCTATAACTTGGAGCGGTTCCTATGCCCTTGTCGGAAAGTTCATGGGCAAATATTGGCAGCAATTCGCCGGCCAGTTGGGGGGCTATGAAAGCATTTTGTTCCTTGTCATTGTTCTATTGGTGGTGATCTATGGCGTGCGATACGTAGCGCGTTATAGGCAAAAAAAGAAGGAAGGACAGATATGAAAAGATTCTCCGTCGTCATTCCGGCCTATAACGCCGGGCCGGCAATCGAAAGGACCGTTCGGAGCGCCGTTAACCAGCAGCGGACCATCTCGCGCGATGATTTCGAGGTTATCGTTGTGGACAATAATTCCAAGGACCAAACGGCCCACTTTGCCGAACTGGGCGGAGCGGACAAGGTCGTGAAAGAGTTCCAAAAGGGGACGAACTTCGCCCGCAATCGCGGCTATCTTGAATCGCAGGGCGAAATAGTTTGTTTTTTGGACGCCGATTGCATCGCGCCCGATGATTGGCTTTGGAAGATCGGCCGAGTATTTAATGACCTCAAGGTTCAGGCCTGCGGCGGACCGTATGATTACGGTTTCCATGGCCTCAAAGCCGCGGCTGATGTGGTCTACACTAGAGCCGTCTTTCCCTTTGTGATAGGCCTTCTCAGCATCATTAAGGGGACCGCGATACTCATCGGCGGTAACTTCGCCGTCCGGCGCAGCGCCATCGAAAAGATCGGCGGCATTCCCCTCGTGACCTATTGGGGCGACGATGCTCTTGTGGCCACCTTGGTCCGGAGAATGGTCGGTAAGGTGAGGTTCGTTTCGAACTTGAACGTTAAAAGCTCCCACGACCGATTCGATGATAAGGGGTTCTTCCGTTTGGCCATCGGATACGCCAGAGCATTCTTCCGGGTTTGGAAGGGCGTGCCCCGCCATCCGAAGCGCGAAGATATTCCAGGAATAATTGAAAGGATATTCAAAGCCCCGCTCAATAAATGAGCGGGGATTTTATGTATTCATTTTGGCACACCGTCTAACCAGCCGCCAATTGACAAATTATAAATATTGATATATAATTTAAGTACAAGATCAGGGGATTGATTTTGAACATCGGAGCCAGAATTTTAATAATTGCAGAGAAAAAAGGAGGTAGTTCAGTGAAAGCAATTCTTTTATTCGCCGTTATGGCCCTTGCGGCCAATGCGGCATTCGCCCAGACGTCCGATTCGGACTATCGCTTGTCGAGCGTCACTCTTTCTTCGGGCGAAAGCGCTCTGAGTAACGGAATTGGCGGTTCAGTGACGGTTACGAACGCCACAGAAACGCTTTATTTTCAGGTGGCAGCGAATTACGTCCAGTTCATGTACGGACGCAATTACGGCTGTGCGTACGTGGCCGGAAGCGGCGGGTTTTTCGACAATACCCCATGGATAGGCCCGTACGTAGTGGTTCAGCCGCTCAAATATCTGACTTTCACCACTTGGGAAGGGGTTTCGGCTGGCGCTGGCGGCGATCCGAGTTGGAAGGGAAGGTTTTTCTTTGCCTACAACAACGCCACGATCGACCTCGGGCCGGCATACGTCGCCTATACCGTTCTCCACTATCAGCGGGATGTGGTGAACAATCTTCCCGGAGCCGGATTGAACGTACCGTTAGGCAAGAGATTCAGGTGGGTGATCGGCTGCGACTATTCGCTTCGCGACCACAAGCCGCTCTTCGCTTCTTCACTGACATATACTTTCTAGCGTCATGCTGAAAGTGGGCCGTTCCGGAATGGAACGGCCCGATTTTGTTATAATTTAAGCAAGAAAAGGTCGGGAGGTTTTAATTTTTATGAAAGGATTCATCGTCAACATCGAAAAAGCGACCGAGGAGAACGGCAAATTCCGCCAGGTGCTCTATACCGCCCGGTATAGTCAGCTGGTCGTTATGTCCATTCCGCCCCAGGGTGAGATCGGGGAGGAGGTGCACGGACTGGACCAGTTCCTGCGCATCGAAAGCGGCGAAGGCAAGACGGTTCTGAACGGCGTCGAGACGCCCATCAGCGCCGGTTTCGCCATCGTCGTGCCGGCGGGAACGCGCCACAACTTCGTGAATACGAGCGCGACCGAAGACCTGAAACTCTACACGGTCTACGCTCCGCCGAACCATAAGGACGGCACGGTCCACGAGACCAAGGCCGCGGCGGACGCGAACGAAGAGCATTTCGACGGGCAAACGACCGAGCAATAACGGCCCATTGACGTTCCCGCCTCGCGGATGTAAATTGATGGCGGATATTTTCACATAGATAAAGGTCTCGGCTGACCGCTAAAGAAGCCGCGAAAAGCCGAGGCGTTCTGTGGCCGCCATGCTCTCGGCCGGGACCTTAATGTTTTTTTGGGGCGCGCAGGCGAACGTTCTTTCAACCATTGGGATATACTTGTGAAGGACTTCAACCACATCCTGCCGCCCCATTTTTCTCCGCTTCGGCGGAGCTTTTTGTAGAATAAGTATGAGATGATGAAAAAGCTGGATAAGTACCTTTTGGCCCTCCTGGTCATTGTCCTCGCCGTTCATTACGCCGGTTTTTTGTCGCCGGGTCCGGACGGCGATGTTCTTTTCGCCGTTTCTTTCATCGGGACCGTTCCGGTGCTCATAAGCGCTTTTGTCGCCCTCAAGAACCGGAAGATATCGGTCGATCTTCTGGCGAGCATCGCGCTCGTGGCCTCGCTTCTGACCCAAGAATGGGCCTCGGCAGTTTTCATCAATTTAATGCTCACCTCAGCCCGCCTTTTCGGTTATTACACCTCGGACAAGGCCAGGGCCGCCATCAAGAGCTTATTGAAGCTCCGTCCGGAAATCGTGAAGGTAAAGCGCGGAGGACGGATAGTGTCGATTCCTGAAAAGCAGGTCGCGATAGGGGACCTGGTCGTCGTCGAGTCCGGCGACCGGCTGGCGGTCGACGGCGAGGTGGTGGAGGGGGCGGCCAGCATCGACCAGTCGTCCCTGACGGGCGAGTCGATGCCGGTCGAAAAGATCGCCGGGGACGATGTCTTTTCTTCGACCCTGGCCGTTTCCGGTTCCCTCATCGTCAAAGCGACGCGGGTCGGCGCCGACACCACTCTCCAAAAGATAGTCGGCTTGGTGGAGAATGCTCAGGGAGAAAAGGCGACCATCCGGGGGACGGCCGACAAATTCGCCTCTTGGTACATTGGTCTTACGCTCATCGGTTCCATCGGGGTTTTCGTAGTTTTCCGTGACCTGAACCTGCTGCTTTCGCTCCTCCTCGTCGCTTGCGCCGACGATATCGCGGTCGCGATCCCCTTGGCCTTTTTAGCCGCCATCGGCTACGCCGCCCGGCGCGGCGTCATCATTAAGGGAGGCGCTTATCTGGAAGGATTGGCAAAAGCGCGGATATTCGTAATGGACAAGACCGGGACGATAACGCGCGGCCAGCTGGCTGTCCGCGCGGCGGTGCCAGCGGACGGATTTTCTCGCAACGACCTGCTGGCGTTCGCGGGGGCGGCCGAAAGCGTTTCGGAACACCCCATCGCCAGGTCGATATTGAAATACGTGGAAGGGGCCAAGATAAAGTTCGCGGAGCCGGAAAAATTCGTCGAAGTTCCGGGCAAGGGCATCGCGATCGAGCTCCGGGGCAAACCGGTCCTGGCCGGCAAGGAGGAATTTCTTGCGGAAAAGAATGTCCCATTGAGCGAGGCGGAGGCGTCGGCCGTACACCGGGCCGAGGAGGCGGGCGACAGCGTTACTCTTATCGCGGCGGGCGGGCGGCTGGCGGGATTCATCGCCACGGCCGACGAGATCAGGCCGATGGCCAAAACAGCCATTGCGCACCTCAAGGCACTGGGTGTCCGTAAGGTGGCGATGCTGACCGGGGACAACGACCGGGTGGCGAGAACGGTCGCGGAGGCCGTGGGCGCAACGGAGTACCGCGCCTCGCTCTTGCCGGAGGACAAGCTGGCGTACATCAAAGGCGATATCGGCCGGGAAGGCAAGCTCGTAATGGTCGGGGACGGCGTTAACGACGCGGCCGCTTTGGCCCTTGCCGACGTTGGCGTTGCTATGGGCGCTATCGGTTCGGATGCGGCCATCGAAGCGGCCGATGTCGCTTTAATGCGCGATGACTTGGAAGAACTTCCCCGGACGATAGCTCTGGGCCGCTACACCGAAGGCGTGGCGCGCCAGGACTTTTGGATCTGGGGCATCGTTAATGCGGTTGGTCTCGTTCTCGTGATCGGGCGTATCATCGGGCCGGAGGGCGCGGCGGCCTTCAATTTCGTGACTGACTTCTTCCCGCTTTTGAACTCGCTCCGGCTCTTCGATCTTCATTTGAAGCTCAAGTAGGTTTGATGTATCATCCTTATCAAAGGCGGCGCGTGAGGCGCCGCTTTTTGTTTGTCTTGGGCCGCGTCGAACTGATTCGTCCGTGTGGCTTTATTGGTACTGGATGAAGACCGGTTGGGGAGAGAGTTTAAGGACCTCCGCCGGGGTCATGAGGTGGCTTCCCGGCTGGAGGACGTCGTTCTTATAAAAAAGCTTGAAGCCGGTGAATTGGACAGGTTCGGCGTCTATGACGCTCGTGTACGTTTTGATCTTCTGGGCCGGCGTGCCGAAGCCGTCCATGTCCATCACGACTTGGACTTCGGACGTTGGCCGGATGTCCTGGGAGTTCGTCACCATCTCGTTCGTGAAATCGTGGACGATGATGAATTTGGGCGGCAGATGGCCGTCTTTGATAATGCCGGAAAGGTATTGGATGGCCCAATTGATATCCTTGGCGTCCATCGTTCCGATCCGGGTGCCGGGCGTGCCACCGTCGCGCATGGAGAATTCCGGGTCGAGCGCCAATTCCACGTTGGGCATTTTCAAAAATTGCTCGAGGGGCGGCACTTCTTTCTCGACGGTACTGAGACCGATCTGCACATCAAGGATGACAAGGCCGTTCAGCGGCTTTATGAGGTCCAGGGCCTTTTGGATTTGGCTTGGGGGCATGCGGAGCCGGTACATGCCGTCGAACCCCGGTCCGCTTTGGGCGGCGACGGCGATGTAATCCAGGGCCGGGATTACGGGAGTCGAAGTGTCGGCTGTCTGCCAAGCCGCGGCCTGGTCTTTGAGCATTTGGATCATTTGGTCCGGCGGGTATTCGCCGAGTACGCCCATTTGGGTCGAGTAGAAATTGCCGTAGTAGGCGACGACGCGGTTAAAAGGTAATACGGCCCCACCTAAGGGGTAGGGATTGCCTTTGACCGGCCAGTGGCTTGGGGTCGACGTGGCGACGACCATGGTGGATGTGGTCGATGAAGAAATGCGGACTCGAATGTATTCAAGCGGAACGTTCGCGATCTGTTCCAGTTTGGCGTTATAGGCGGCGGTGTCGAGGGGCGGATAAACGAATGGGCGCGAGCTGGAGGCGTCGCCTTGACCGCCCTGAATTGTAAACCCCGGCTGGTAAAGGAAAAAAGCGGCGGTGGCGGCGACGAAAAACACCCCGGCAGCCGCCAAGGGCATCCAGCCCGATTTCTTCGGTTTTTCCTGGTCTGCGCTCAAAGGATTAGATACAGCATAGCCGAGGGGCCGATCGATTTCAATTTTTGTATAATTACTAAGAGGATCGGAGGGGCGTTACCAAAGGTCGGCAATATCATCTACACCAATGCGGAAATTAAATATAATTTTAGCTTTCGTGGCCATGATCGGATTGGTCGGTTTTGTCGCGGCCCAGTACCGGGTCGCTTCGGCCGATGACCAAAACGGCAACGGTCTCGGCGCGCAGATCTCCAGTCAGGCCTCTGGTGAAGGCGAGAGCGCCTCTCCAGTGGCCGTCGTTGGCAGCAGCGAAGGGGAGAACGGCGGCAATGGTTCGACGGAATTCTCCATCAGCAATAGCGGCCAGGTTTCGCTTCACGGCGGCAAGCTCACGGCGGTCTCGGGCGGCAACGTCACGGTGAGCGTATTCGGCTTGAGCGTGAATGCGGCTATCGGCGCCTCGACCGTTATGACCGGTATGGGAACGAGCACCTTGAGCTCGTCGAACGTCGGCGATACTGTGGACCTTACGGGCACGATCGCTTCTACTACGGGTATTATCGCGGCCCAGACCTTCCGAGACGAGACCTATGCGAACCAGAGCATACAGTCCATTCAGCAGCAGATCCAGCAGCTTATGGCGCTTCTGAAGCAGCTCGAAGCCCAGGGTAGCTCGAAAGGCGGCAACTAGCCGTCAAAAGGAACGGCGTGCTTCAAGGCGCGCCGTTTTCTATTAACGTAGCGAGCGAGTGCCTTTATTTGATACAATAGGCCAATGATCGTCATTAATTGGCTTCTGGCCGTACCATGGCTCGCATTCCTGATTTACTGGACCGTATCGGCGATCGGCGTGAAAAAAGATACCGTGTCCCGGAAGTGGTGGCAGCGGGCGTGGACGAGGGTCGTTATACTCGTGCTCGCGGCCATTGTCTTGTCGCAGCGCCATATAAACATCGGAACCTCATTGGGCAAGATCGGTCTTTTTTCGCCAGCGTCATCCGTCGCCTTGATGGCGGTCGGTGCCGCGCTTTGCTGGGCGGGTATCGCTCTCGCCATCTGGGCGCGCTACCACCTGGGCCGCAACTGGAGCAATCATCCGGACATTAAAGAGGGTCACGAACTTGTCACTTCGGGGCCGTACCGCCTTCTCCGCCATCCCATCTATACCGGCATGCTCGCCGCCCTTTTGGGCACGGCGCTCATGGTCGGCTGGTTCTGGTTCATCGTATTCGCCGTGACGGCGTTCGCCTTCGTCCGTCGCATCCGCATAGAAGAGGGGTATATGCTCGGGCTTTTCCCCGATGCTTATCCCGCATACGTCGGACGCACCAAGGCCCTGGTCCCGTTCGTTTGGTAGGGCTGATATTGGCTTTAAATCCGAGGATAGGGTTTAATTGAGGCATGAATTCTTTGGATGATTTTTCCGGATTGGGAATAGCGCCGAATATCCTGGCATCTCTGGATCGGCTCGGTTTCAAGACGCCGACCCCCATTCAGGCCAAATCCATCCCGCCCGCGATCGAAGGCAAGGACCTGATCGGCCTGGCCCAAACCGGGACCGGGAAGACCCTGGCCTTCGGCATCCCGCTCATCCAAACAGCCCTTTCCGGAAAGAAAGGCCTGGTCGTTTTGCCGACAAGGGAATTGGCATTGCAAGTTGAAGAGGAAATAAAGAAGGTCGGAGGGGCTTTGGGCGTGCGGACGGCGCTTCTCATCGGCGGCGGCCCTATGGGCGGGCAGATCCGGGATCTGCGCCGCGGGCCGGCCGTGATCATCGGAACTCCGGGACGTATTTTGGACCATATCCGCCAGCGGACGGTGACCCTTCACGATACGAGAATACTCGTTCTCGATGAAGCCGACCGGATGCTCGATATGGGCTTCGCCCCGCAGCTCCGTCAGATAATCGCCGCGGTGCCGGAAGAGCGGCAGACGATGCTCTTCTCGGCCACGATGCCGGACGAAATAGTAAAAATGGCCAGCGCGTACATGCACTTGCCTTTAAGGATAGAAATGGCGCCTCCCGGGACGGCCGTTGAAAAGATATCCCAGGAACTGTTCTTCGTGGCGAAGCCGGACAAGCCGCGCCTCCTCGAAAAACTCCTTTACGACTACAAGGGTCCGGTGCTCGTATTTTCCAAAACCAAGTTCGGAGCGAAAAGAATAGCGGCGATGCTGCGCGCCTTGGGGCACACGGCAGCCGAGATCCATTCGAACCGGACGTTGAACCAGAGAAAAGAGGCCCTCGAAGGTTTCAAGAACGGGCGTTACCGGATACTCGTTGCGACCGATATCGCTGCCCGCGGCATCGACGTGAAGGGGATAGAGCTGGTTTTAAACTACGACCTGCCGTCCAACCCGGAGGATTATGTCCACCGCATCGGCCGGACCGCCCGCGCCGGCGCGTCCGGACGGGCCATTTCTTTCGCCATGCCGGACGAGCGCCGCGATGTCCGGGACATCGAACGTTTGATGAAGATCGCCTTGCCGCCGTCGCGCCTGCCGGAATTGCCGCCGTTGCGGTCCGTTCCCCGCGGCGTCCGCCGCGAACCGGATCGCCCGCACCGATTTGACCGCCATTCCCGTTCCGGATCCGGCCGCCCTCGGGGCCATTCATCTTCCGGCCATCGCCGCACGTTCAGCGTGAGCCGTCCCGGTTCGCGCCCTCCCAAGAGAAGGTTTTAACCCTTCGTTTTTGACGCCGGCGTTATGCCGTTGCCGCGGCATATGTCGCGGTAGGCCAAGGCCGACGGCCTGTATTTCCGTTCGAGTGTTTCGTAGTCGACGCTTATCAATCCGAAACGAGGCCAAAAACCGTCGGTCCATTCGAAATTGTCCAAAAGCGCCCAATGGAGATAGCCGCGCACGTCGGCGCCGCTTCCGATGGCGCGATGGACGCCGTTTAAGGTCTCCCGGATGAACCAGGCGCGGTGCTCGTCCTTGGAATCGGCCAATCCGTTCTCCGTTACGTATATCGGTTTGCCGAAGCGCTTTAAGCGCATGAGAACGGGATATATCGAAGCCGGCCGTAATTTCCAGTTCATGTCGGAAAGAGGGTAATGGTCCCGGTCCGGCCAAAGCCCGGTCCAAATATGGAAATAATGATTGACGCCGATGAAGTCCGATGTGTGCGCGATCCGGTTTAAAAACCGGGCGTTCCACCACCGATCGGCGATCACGGCCGCCGCTTTGCCTATCGGGTCGAAAGACCGGGCGTCGAAGTGTATTTGATTTGAAGCGATGCCGATGAGAGATCGGGGCGAAAGCTGTTTAATGACGGCATAGGCCGCCCGGTGGGCGATGGCAAGATGGCGGAGGACCCGGAGATAGGCGACGGGATTTTTCTTTTGGGGCGGTTTTCGGCCGGCGAGATACGCATCGCCGGCGTAAACCTCGGGTTCGTTGATGGTGATCCAGAATTTTATCTCCGGACCCAATATCAGAACCACCTTTTCTACAAAGCGCGCGAAATCGTCTATCGTACTCCGGTTTTCCCAGCCGCCCTGGTCGCGGACCCAGAGGGGGAGGGTGTAATGCCATAACGTGACGAAGGGCTCCAACCCGTCTTTCTTGGCGGTTCGGACGACGCCCAGATAATGGGCGAATTCGTGCTCGTCGAACCGACCACGTTCCGGCTCGAGGCGGGACCATTCGAGAGAGAAGCGGGCGGCATTATGCCCGAGCGCCTTGGCCATCCTGAGGTCTTCTTTGAAAAGATGGTAATGATCGGTCGCCAGGCCGGAGATGAAATTGCCCTTCCCGTATTTTTTTATGAGACCGGAACGCTCCAAGTTGGCCATCCTCGCGGGAGAGGTTTCCCATTCCGTCCAGTCGTTCCTCTGTCCACCCTCTACCTGGTGGGCGGCCGTTGCGGCGCCCCAATAAAAACCTTCGGGGAATTTTATCTCTTCATCTTTCATTCTTTGAGCAATTGCTTACCGATATCCCAGAAGCTCTGATCGCCGTGGACCTTGCGCCAATACCACCATTCGGACCCCCAGAGATAAATGGGAGAGAGGCC
>JAMCRC010000003.1 GCA_023380415.1 Patescibacteria group bacterium
GGTCTACATGGGCATGAGCTTCTCTTCGAATCCCAAAAGGCGCTGGTGCTCCTTCTCGGAATCATCGGGTCCGACGAAAGAGAACATCTCGATCTTATCGAACTGGTGCACTCGTAATATGCCTTTGGTGTCCTTGCCGTAGGAGCCGGCTTCGCGGCGGAAGCAGGCCGAAAATCCGACATAGCGTTTGGGTAGTTTCCCCTCGGGCAGGACGTCTCCCATATGCAACGGGCCCAGCGTGTGTTCGGCGCTCCCGATGAGATAAAGCTCGTCCTTCGGCAGATAGTATCTTTCTTCTTTGTCTTTGGCGGAAAGGGCGCCCATGCCCATGTAGACCTCCCCGCGGATCATGTCCGGCGGGACGACTGGCGTGAACCCTTCCTTTACGAGCGTCTTCATGGCGAGTTCGACCAAGCCGAATTCCATGAGGACCGCATCTCCCAAGAGATATCCGAAGCGCGAACCAGACACTTCGGCCGCTCTTTTGGTATCGATGATGCCGAGCTTTTCGCCGAGCGCCAAATAGTCGGCCGGCTTGAAATCGAACTCCGGCTTCCGGCCCACTTCGCGGACGATCTTGTTGCCGCTCTCGTCTTCGCCCACCGGGACGTCCGGAAACGGCAGGTTCGGCAAGCGGGCAAGGATGTCGTCGCGCTTCGCTCCGAGCTCTGCCCGCTCTGCCTCGATATCCGTTATCCGCTGCTTCAAAAGTTGGGCTTTAGCGATCAGGTCCGCTTTTTGCTCCTTGGCGAGCTCATCGGTCACGGCGTTCTGTTCTCCCTTGAGCTCGTCGATTATCTTGGTCTTCGACCGCCAGTCGCCGTCGAGGCGGAGGAACTTGTCGACCAATTTCGGATCGACGTGCTTGTTCGCGCTTCGCTTTTTGACCTCTTCCGGTTTTTCCCGGATCAAATTGATGTCCAGCATACGATGTTATTTGTCTTCCCTCATTAACGGGAAATATACCGCCTCCCTCACCGGCTTGTCCATCATAACGGCGAAGACGCGCTCAGACATGCCGAAACCGGCCGCCGGCGGCATGCCGTACTCCAAGGCCTCCAGAAAATCCTCGCTCGTCATTTGGGCCTCCTTGTCGCCCGAGGCGCGCAACTTCGCCTGTTCCGCGAAACGTTGGCGCTGGTCGACGGGATCGTTCAATTCAGAGAATCCCTTGCCGAGCTCCGTCCCGGCGGCCATGATCTGGAAACGCTCCACTCTTTCCGGATGGCCGGGCACGCGCTTCGCCAGGGGCTCTATGTCGACCGGCGGGTCGATGAGAAAACAGGGCTGGACCAATTTCGGCCGGACGGTCTTTTTATAGATGAGGTCGATCAGTCGGCCTCGGCCGGTCGAATGGTCGAATTCTATCTTCAGCTCGCGCGCCTTGCGCTTCAGGTCTTCCGCCGTCGCGGTCCCGAGGTCCAATCCGGCATGCTTTTTAAAAAGTTCGAAGTAGCCGTACTTCGGCCATTTCTTGCCCCAATCGATCACGGTCCCGCCGCTTTTGGTCTTCAGAGAGCCCGTGACGGTCTTTACCAGTTTCTTATAGAGCTTTTCCATGAGGGCCATCATGGCGTTGTAATCCGCGTAGGCGAAGTAGCATTCCATCTGGGTATAGTCCTGAAGGTGCTCGCGGTCGATGCCTTCGTTCCTGAAGATGCGGCCTATCTCGAAGACCTTTTCGAAGCCGCCGACGAGCATTTTTTTGAGGGGCAGCTCCAGCGAAATGCGCAGATAGAAATCGCGATCGAGCGCGTTATGATGGGTCACGAACGGTTCGGCTTCCGCTCCCCCCGGCACCCCTTCAAGAACCGGCGTTTCGACGTCCAAGAACCCTTCCTGCGTCAGGAACTCGCGGACGGTTCCCCAAAACCGGCTCTTCTTCTCGAAGAGGCCTCGCAGTTCGGGGTCCAAAATAGATTCCAAATAACGCTTGCGGAGGCGCGTTTCCTCGTTCTCGATGCCGAACCATTCTTTCGGCACCGCCCGCAGGGCCTTGGCGGCCAGGACCGCCGTTTTGGCCGCCAAACTTTTTTCGCCCCGGGCCGTCTTCATCAGCGTCCCCGTCACCGACAAAAAATCGCCCGCGTCGATGGCGCTTCTCAATCGAACGAAATCCTTGATGTCGTCCCTTTTGAGGACTATCTGGATCTGGCCGCTTCCGTCCCGCAGGTCGGCGAAGATCAGCTTGCCCTGGTCGCGCACGCTCATCAGCCGGCCTGCAAGCGAGATCTTCTTTTTGGCGCGAACGAGCGCGGCGAAGCGTTCAAGCGCTTCTCCGATGTTCATGGTTCGAGGGACCCTGGCGGGATAGGCCGCTTCCTCGCCATAGGCCTCGAGCTTCCGTTTTCTGTCTCTGATTAAGTCCTCGAGCATAGAGAGATCGGAACTGAGCCCCCTAAGCGACGGCGACGATCTGATATTTGATCTCGCCCTTCGGGGTTCGCACCGCCACTTTATCGCCGCTCCTTTTACCGATTATCTCGCGCCCGAGAGGCGATGAGTTCGATATCAGGCCCTTCAACGGGTCCGCTTCGTTCGATCCGACAAGAGTGTATTCGATGGTCGTATCCCCCTTCATCAGCTTGACCTTCGAGCCGACCTTCACCGTGTCGCTCCCTCCGGCGCTCTTGATTATCGCCGCGTTCTGGAGCAGCGCTTCGAGCTGGACTATTTTCTTTTCCAGGTCCGCCTTTTCTTCCCGCGCCGCGTCGTATTCGGCGTTCTCCGAAAGATCGCCCAGTTCTTTGGCGAACTTCAAACGCTTGGCGACCGCCTGCCTGCCGTCCGTTTTGAGCTTTTGAAGCTCGGCGACGAGCGCGTCATA
>JAMCRC010000004.1:0-1591 GCA_023380415.1 Patescibacteria group bacterium
CTGTGAGGTCTGCCGGTTCAATACGTCGAGGAGGTTTTGAACGTCGGCAAAGTGGAGGCCGGTCGTCGGCTCGTCCAAAAGATAGATGGTCCGGCGGGTGTCGCGCTTGCCGAGCTCCGCGGCGAGCTTGATGCGCTGGGCCTCGCCGCCCGAAAGCGTCGTGGCCGACTGGCCGAGCTCGATGTACCCCAGGCCGACCTCGTTCAATATCTTCAACCGGTCGTAGAGCCACGGAATATCCTCGAAGAACTTGGTCGCTTCTTCGATGGTCATCGAAAGGACCTCATGGATGTTCTTCCCCTGGTATTTGACCTCCAATGTTTCGCGGTTGAAGCGCTTGCCCCGGCAGACCTCACATTCTACGTAGACCGTCGGCAGGAAGTGCATTTCGATGGCGATGAGCCCGTGGCCTTCGCAGTTCTCGCACCGGCCACCCTTAACGTTGAAGCTGAAGCGCCCCGGCTTGTAGCCGCGCACGCGGGCATCGTCCGTCGCGGCGAAAAGGTCGCGGATGAACGTCCAGGCGCCGACGTAGGTGGCCGGGTTCGAGCGCGGCGTGCGGCCGATCGGCGACTGGTCGATGTTGATGACGCGGTTTATGTATTCCAGGCCGGAGATATTCTCATAATTGACCATTTTGTAATGGGTTCCGTTGAACTTGTTCGAAAGCGCCTTGTAGAGCACGTCGTAGACCAGCGTGCTCTTGCCGGAGCCGGAAACGCCGGTCACGGCGACGAAGCGCCGCAAAGGCACTTCGAGGTCGATGCTTTTCAGATTGTTGGCGTTCACTTTGGTGAGGCGCAGCTTGTCGTGGTGCCGGGCGACCCCCCGCCGCTCTTTCGGCGTCTCGATGAAGCGCTTGCCGCGCAGATATTCGAGCGTCAGGGAATCCTGTTTCGGGTCCTTCAGAATGGCCGGCATCGGCCCTTCGGCGATCACGTGGCCGCCGTGCACTCCCGCCCCGGGACCGATGTCCACCAGATGGTCGGCCGCCCGGATGGTCTCTTCGTCGTGTTCGACGACGAGAATGGTGTTTCCGAGGTCCCTCAGGTCGAGGAGCGTGTTGATGAGCTTCTCGTTGTCCCGCTGGTGCAATCCGATGGTCGGCTCATCGAGGATGTAGAGCGTGCCGACGAGGCGCGAGCCGATCTGCGAGGCTAGGCGGATGCGCTGGGATTCGCCGCCCGAGAGCGTTCCGGCCTTGCGGCCGAGCGTCAGATACTCGAGCCCCACGTCCATCATGAACTGAAGGCGGCTCTTTATCTCGCGGAGCGGCACTTCGGCTATGGCGTTCAAGCTCTTTTGTTTGGAAAGTTTGGTCCCGAGCTTGGCGAAGAATTCCGAGGCGTCGCTCACGGACATATCCACCACTTCGCTGACGTTCTTCCCGTCGATAAGGACGTTCAACGCCTCCGGCTTAAGGCGCTTGCCCAAGCAGACCGGACAGATCTTATCCGACCAGATATCCTCGGTCCCGAGTCCGTGGCAGACCTCGCAGGCGCCGAACGGGCTGTTGAAAGAAAACAGGCGCGGCTCTATTTCGGGGAAGGAAAAACCGTCCTCCGGGCACGTGAATTTGGCCGAAAGGGCG
>JAMCRC010000004.1:1637-13714 GCA_023380415.1 Patescibacteria group bacterium
TGGATGGCGAAAGACCTCGGAAAATCCGGCGTTCAGAAAATCGTAGAGCATCTGATAGTACTCCCCCTTCCGTCCGCGGACCACGGGCGCGAGGATTATCATGTTCCGCCGCTCGGCGTTGCCGTTCGATATGTCGATCGCGACATCCACTATCTCGTCGTTCGTCATCTTCTTTATCTCCCGGCCGCAGATCGGGCAGAAGGGCTTGCCGACGCGCGCAAAAAGGACGCGGAGGTAATCGTAGATCTCCGTGATGGTCGCGACCGTGGACCGCGGATTGGCGCTGTGGTGCTTTTGGTCGATCGAAATGGCCGGCGAAAGCCCCTCGATCTCGTCGACGTCCGGCTTGTCGAGCCGGCCCAGGAATTGCCGGGCATAGGCCGAAAGGGACTCGATATACCGACGCTGGCCTTCCGCGAATATGGTATCGAAGGCCAAAGACGATTTACCGGAGCCGGAAAGGCCGGTAAAAACGGTCATCTTATCCCGCGGGATCTCGAGATTGATATTCTTCAGATTATGCTCTCTGGCCCCCTTGATTATGATTTTATCTTTCATACGAAAACGTCCCCTTGGTTCTCCATCCTAGGGGGTATGAAAGGAGTCTAGGCCCGAATTCGTTTTTAGTCAAAAAAATGCACCCGACACAATGAAGTATCGGGTGGCCCGCGATGTAATCCTGCTGGGAAGAGGGCTTTTTGGTTTTATATTGCCCTCGCCAGCGTAAGGCGTTAATAAAAATGTTTCATAAGGCACCTGTGGAATTGTGATCCTGTATGCTCCGTCGTTCGTTCGGGAGCGCCTTGGGTATCTGTTCGCTGCCTTAAGTTTCTGGTCTTATTGTAGCATACCATCATTATTTTGTCAAATATGCCGAAAACACCGCATTTTAGCGGTGTTTTGAGAGTTTATCCTTGTATTTCTCGATATCGTCCTTGATCTTATTCTTGACCCCGTCCACGGCCGTCCGGAGGTCCTCGTTCTCGCTTTCGGCCCGGATAACCTTGCCCGGCAGGTCAAGGTTCAAGGCGGCCCGGAAAACGTCGCCGTGCTTGTGGTGTCTGGTCGTCCGGCCGACCTCCACTAGGGCCATTACCTCCCCGGCCGTTTCGAATCGTTTCAAAAGACGCGCCAGCGAGCCTATCTTGCTTTCTATGTAGGCCTTGATGGTCGGCGTGACATCGAACCCCGTCGCCTCGATGTTTATCTTCATATGCTTATATACGTATCAGCTTACGTTAAGGCGATGATGAGCGCCCCGCCCACCATCATCAGGGCGCCCAGGGCCACCTTCCAGGTAAAGGCCTCGCCTAGGAATACGGCCGAAAGGATGACGACGAATACCAAACTCAGCCGGTCGATGACGACCACCTTGTTCACGAGGCCGATCTGGAGGGCTAGGAAGTAAAAAAGCCAGGAAAGGGCGCCGGCCGCTCCGGCCAGGGCGATGAAGGTCCAGCTGCGGCTGTCCAGGCTCGAGAGCGAAAAACCTTCGAACTTGCCGAGCAGCAGGGCCGCGAGAACCATGAAGATGGCCATGATGATGGCCCGCAAAGTGGTCGCGAGCGTCGAATCCACTCCCTGGAGGCCGATCTTCCCGAAGATGGCCACGAGCGCGGCGGATACTGACGAGAACAAGGCATAGACCCACCACATCACTTCAATTATACCAAACCCAGGACGGATGGGCTGCCCACCCTACTTCCCTTTTATCTTTTTATTGAGCTCGATCACCTCGTCCCGCAAGATGGCGGCCAGTTCGAAATCCAGCGCGGCGGCCGCTTCCTTCATTTCCTTCTGCTTTTCTTTGAAGAGCGTCTCGAGCGATTTCTTGGACTTGGGGAGCGGCTTGGTCTCCAAGCTGAGTATCTCTTCGGTCGGCAGGATGTCCTTTATTTCGCGGATGATGGTCCTTGGAGTGATGCCGTGATCTTTGTTGTACTTGATCTGCAGTTCTCGCCGGCGTTCCGTCTCTCCCACTGCCCGCTTGATGGAGCCGGTTATCTGGTCGGCGTACATCACGACCTCACCTTCGGCGTTCCTGGCCGCCCGGCCGATCGTCTGGACGAGCGACGTCTCGCTCCGCAAAAAGCCCTCCTTGTCGGCGTCGAGGATGGCGACTAGGGATACCTCCGGCAGGTCCAGGCCTTCCCGGAGGAGGTTCACGCCCACAAGGACGTCTATGCCGCCCTTCGCCGCGCCCTTCCTCAGGTTCGTGAGTATTTTGATGCGGTCCAGAGTGTCCACGTCGCTGTGGAGATAGGTCACCTTTATCTTCCTTTCTTCGAGGTAGGCGCTCAAGTCCTCGGCCATGCGCTTGGTGAGCGTCGTCACGAGCACGCGCTCCCCCTTTTCCACCCTCCCCTCGATGCGCGGGATGAGGTCGTCGATCTGGCCTTTGACCGGCCGGATGGTGATCTTGGGGTCCACGAGGCCGGTCGGGCGGATTATCTGCTCCACTATCTGCGAGCTTACCTTCTTCTCGAACTCGGCCGGAGTGGCCGAAGTGAATATGGTCGTCCCGGTTTTTTCGGCGAACTCATGGAAGCGTAAGGGGCGGTTGTCGGCGGCGCTCGGCAGCCGGAAGCCGTATTCGATGAGGGTTTTCTTGCGGGAAGCGTCGCCTTCGTACATTCCCTGGATCTGCGGAACGGTCACGTGCGACTCGTCGATGATGGTCAAAAAGCCGGCCTGCCCTGAGCTTGTCGAAGGAAAATAGTCCAGTAGGGTTTCGGGCGGCTCGCCGGCGCCGCGGCCGGAAAGGATGCGGGAGTAATTCTCGATGCCGTGGCAGTAGCCGACCTCGCGCATCATGGCCATGTCGGCCTTGGTGCGGCGCTCCAGGCGCTCGGCCTCGAGAAGTTTGCCTTCTTTTTCAAGGACCTTGAGGCGCGTTTTCATTTCCTGTTCTATTTCCTTGACGGCCCTGGCGCGGTCCTCGGGCGGCGTGATGAAATGCTTGGCCGGGGCGATATATATCTCGTCGAGCTCCGGGGTAATGCCCGGGCGGAAGCCCTCGACCGGGTTTACTTCGTATATTTTTTCGATAGCGCCGTTTTTGGCGGCGAAATTGTAGATCACCTCGCGGTCCGGCGGCATTATCTCCCAGTTGTCGCCGCGAACGCGGAACGTGCCGCGCTTCAGGTCGGCCGTCGTCCGCGTGAACTGGAGTTCCACGAGCTTTTTGATGAACGCCTCGCGGCTCAATTTGTCTCCCGGCTTGAAATGGAAGATGTTTTTGGCGTAGACCTCCGGCGCCCCGAGGCCGTAGATGCAGGAGACGGAGGCGACGACGATGACATCCCGGCGCGTTAAGAGGGCGGTCGTCGCGGCGTGGCGAAGCTTGTCGATCTCGTCGTTCACCATCGCTTCCTTTTCGATGTAGGTATCGGAAGAAGGCATATAGGCCTCCGGCTGATAATAGTCGTAGTAGGAGACGAAATAGTTCACGCTGTTATGCGGAAAAAGCTCGCGGAATTCGTTCGTGAGCTGGGCGGCCAGGGTCTTGTTGTGGGCGATGACGAGCGTCGGTTTTTGGACGCGCTCGATGACATTCGCCATCGTGAACGTCTTGCCGGAACCGGTGACGCCCATGAGCGTCTGGTACCGGTAGCCCTTGCCGATGCCGGCAACCAGTTTTTCTATCGCCTGCGGCTGGTCCCCCGCCGGTTTGTTCCTGGACTCTATTTTGAATTCTTTCATGTATGCGCAAACCCCCTTTGGCTCTCCTGCCTAAGGGTCATGCGAGTCAGTGTATTTTATCCGCGGCCATACGTCAAAACATCCGCGGCCATCGGTTTTACTTTAAGAAATCGGGGAGTTTGGCCTTATCGATGACGTCGTTGCCGTAGGTTTTTGCGATCTGGCCCATGGACTCTTTGATGGCTTGCAAGAGAGCGCTTGCCTCCTTGAGCTTGGCCGGGTCGGCGTGGATCTGCTCGTAGAGTTTGATCCGTCCGGTAAGGGATTGGCTGATATTTTGGAACTTGGTAATTTCATTCTGCATATCCAAGTGATGCGCCAAGGCGTAGCTCAAGACGTCGTTGCGGTAGTCCTTGGCCATGTATTCGGCGCCGGAATAGCCCCTGACGACCATAGTGTCGGCCAAACTGCCCGGATGGGCCTCGACGGAACCGGTCACTTCGTGAGGCAGGCCGGGGTGTTCCGGTACGATCGGAGTATGTCCGGCGGCGTGCGTAGGCGCATTTTCCCAGATGGGATTGCCCGGCGGATGGTCGGGATGGGTCGGGATCTGCGGCGGATAATGGTCGGGGTAGCCCATCGTGTTATCGTGGCCCGTCGACGGTTTTCCGAAAACCTCTTTCACCCAGGCCTCCTGCCCCGGAGCGGTGGGATGTTCGGCGAACGGCGGGTGCGGCACCGCCTTGGCCGCCTCTTTCAAGCGGTCCAAGTCGGCCATCGTCCCCATCGGCTTGCCGCTGCCGGGAAAGACCTCGAAATGGCCGGGATGGCCGCCGTTCCCCGGCATGAATTTGACGATGTCGCCCGGATGGACCAGGTTGAGTTTCGATATTTGGACGGGCCCTTCGGGAGTATGGATTATCGAATGCGGATTGGTCCACGCATCGGACAGTTCTTTTTGGTTCAAGCCGATGGATTTGGCCGCTTCCCAGGCCGAGCCGTGCTCCGGGATGGTGGCCGTATAGTCGGCATGAACGAAAGCTTCCGGTACCGGGACCGATTCGCCGCGGGGTATTTCCGGCGCCGCTTCGTGCGGCATCGGCCCGAAATGGGTCGGGGCCGGCTGGTGCAATGCATCGGCTTGGGCGGTCGTGAACTCATGCGGCGCTCCGGCGTTTATCGGTCCGATGTTGGGATGAACGTTCGTTTCGGGCGCTTGATTCGGCAGGGATGCGCCGACATGGCCCTGAGCGACCGCGGTGTGATCGGGTGCGGTAAAACCGCCCCTCGCCCCGTGGGCCGTCGCGGCGGCTTCGGCGGCATGGCTCAGGTCGGATTTTCCGAAAAGCTCGGCGAGAGTATGGAAAGTGCCGTAGATGATGGTTTCCGCGCCCAATGCGGCCACGGCGGTCTTGCCGGCCAATTCGGCGTAGCGGGCTCCCATGGCGAGGGCGTCGGCCTTGCCGTATTGGGTGACGGCGCGGTCCCAGTCATTGAGGCGCCGTTCGTAACTGGCCAGCATTTTCTTTTGAGCGGCCGATTTTTCGGTCTTGCTCATATCTTTGTCGTTTTCTATGTTATCCAATCGGCGCTGGATCTTTACGGCTGAATGGCTGATATTCCATTTTGCGACCTCTTGAATGATATGGCTCGCCATGCCCACCTTTGCGGTAAGCGTATTCTTATTGAGGCGTTCCATTAAGCTGGCCGGGATATTTTTATTGTAGGCCTCTTGAAGGGCGGCGCTGTCTACCGGCTGGTCGCCATTCGCGGCCTTGGCCTCTTCGTATATCTTCCAGGCCTCTTCCGCCGCGTCCTTCGTTGTTTCGATGCGGGTCTTGTCCAAAAGCGCCTCGTTCTCGAATTGGCCCTCTTTCACTCCTTCGGCTAAGCGGGCGAAACCGAGGCCGCCCAGCATGGCATAGCGGAGAGGCATGAAGGCGGTGGTGCCGATGATATCCAAGGCAACGCGGCCGTATTTGATCGCGCCTCCGCCGAGATAGGCGGAGCTCACGACGCCGTGGGTCTTTCCCTTGCGCGCGTCGTCGAGCTGCTTGGTCGCCTTCTCCGCTTCTCCGCGGTAGGTCTTCGCCAGTCCCTTGATGGAACGCGTGAAAATATTATCGGACTTGGTCTTGCCGTAGGCCTTTTCGAGCCCGTTGGCGAAAAGCTCGCTCTTTCCTTTCATGGCATGAAGGCCGATGCTTTTGATGCCGCGGGCGAATCCCATTTTCTCTTCCCGGGGCATGGCGTCTATCTCCTTCTTGATCTCCGCCATCTCCGGAGAGTTCTTGAGCGTCTCCTCCTTTTCCTTGTCCGCCTCCTCCGCCGTTTTTGCCTCCACTTCGGGCGCTTTTTCGGCGGCGGGCCGCGCCGCCTCCGGCTTGATGCCGGCTTTCTCCAAAGCTATTTCCCGGGCGGTCTTGAGACGACCTTCGGATTCTTTCTCCGTCGAATCAACAGGCGTTTTTTCAGCCGTCTTGGTGGATGTTTTTTCCGCCATCCTTCCTTTCAGGATGCCGGTCAGCTCGTCGAAAGACCTGTTAGCGATATCCTCCTCGGAAACGTCGTATTTGCGCAGGACATCCTTCATCCCCTCCGGGACGAAAGAGATCTGGTCGTATTTGCCGGATTCAGCGTTCTTGATGATGGACTCGGCGCGTTTCTCGAAATCCGGTTCCGCGGACGGACCGTTCTCCGACCCTTCTTTATCGGGTCCCGTTTGCGGAGCTTCATTGGATGCGGCCGGTTCGGCCGGTTTGCTCTCCGGCGCCGTCTCCGGCTTCTTCTCGTTTTGCGGAGGTTCGTAGACCTCTTCCCACTCGCCTCCCCCGCCAACGAACTTTTCCATATGCTTAAATTATATCATAAAGCCCATTGTTTGACAATGAGCCGAAATTATGGGTTTCCTTGTCCGTTATTCGAAAACAAGGACGGCGGCGGCGACGACCGTGGTCCAGATCCCGTCCTTGTGGCCCTCGGCCGATTGGGTGATGTTCGTGGTCTTGAAGATCTTCCCCGACGCCTTATAGACCTGTTCCCGTTCGTCCCAGGCGGCGTTCGGATCGAACTCGAGGCCCAATATCGAGGCGAGCATGGTGGCGGCCAGGTCCTCGGCGTATTCCCCCGCTTTTTCCTCCGTTTCGCCGAAGGAATGATGCTCCGAAAGATAGCCGTGCTGGCTCGGGTCCGATGGCTGGGCGAGGCCGATCGACGAGACGATGAGCCGGTTCGGCTCGTTCGTTGCGTTCCTGGCCATGACGCAAAAGACCACTTGCCCCGGGCTCAAAAGTTTCTTCCCCTCCTCTTTGGATATCCGCTTGCAGTTCGGCGGGAAGATGGAGCTCACCTGCACTAGGTTGTATTCGGCGATGCCGGCGTCCCGGAGGGCCATTTCGAAAGATTGCAGGTATTCTTTGTGGCGGCCGACGCCCTTCGTGAAGAACATCCGCTTGGGGACCAGATTATCCATTGGGAAACAAATACAGTATAGAACATTCGTTCCGGCGGAAACTGTGGAAAAACCGGCCTATCCCTTGATGACCACTTTGGAGACGGCGAAGATACTGCGGAAGGAATAATGCGAGGCGAAGTTCACGTCGTTGCCGTTCTGGACGTAGGGGTCCTTCATGACGTAATTCCCCCGCCGTCCGCTCACGAGGACGACGAAGTGCGTGCCGCCGTAGGCCCGCACGCCGACGATGACCGGATTCCCGGTCGCGAGAGTCGAGTCGATATAGGCCGAGACGCGGGTCGCCGTCACCCCGCCGGCGCTGATCGTCGTCATGAGCAGGGCGGGATAATAAGTGGCGAAGTTGTCCGGGTTGGTGTTGATGGTGACGGGCGTTATATCCCGGTAGCCGTAATGGGTCATCACCATTGCCATGGCCGTGATGAGGCAGCCGTCGCTCGCCAGGTTGTATCTCGTTCCGTCGAGCGGGTCGTTGCCCCAGGCCGCATCGCGCTGGTTGTAGTAGCAGCCCCAGCTGTCGCAGGAGGTCTGGTTCACGAGGAGCTTCGATCCGCCGGCGTTCTGGGCGAAAGTGGTGAATCCGTTCAGCTCGGCCTCGGCTTCCGCGAGAAGCTGCTCGTAGACGGACTCCTGGGCCTTGGTCTCGGTGAGAAGCGCCGTCTTTTCGCTCTCCGTCGCGACGAGCGACTGCTGCTGCGAAGAGAGCGACTGCTGCTGCGAAGAGAGCGTGACCTGCTTCTGTTTCGAGGCGGTCTGCAGGTCCGCGAGCTGCGATTCCTGCGCCCTAAGGGTTTGAATGTCCTGCTCGAAATTGTTCTGGAGCTGGAACAGGGCGTTGGTGTCGTCCCAGGCCTGGGATATGTTGTCCGAAGAGAATATCTGCATCACGAGCGATTGGTCGTCGGCGGTCTGGAGCGCCCGCAAGCTTTCTCCCAGCGCCGCCTGGTCGGCGACTATCTGGCTCTTCGCATTGACGATGTCCGTTCCGGATTGCTGGATCTGGAGCTGGGTCACGTTGATCTGGTGCTCCGTGGCTTGGACTTGGGCTTCCACCTCCTTGCGCCGGAGATCAAGGGCGTTGACCGCCTGCTGGAGCGTCTGCTTGTTGGCCCCGATCTGCTGGAGCTGGGCCTGGTAAGCGGAGATCTGTTGGTTCAGCGCGTTTATCTGGGCGTAGTTAGCGTTTATCTCTCCCTGGAGCGAGGCCAAGGACGTCGATGCCTGCCCGGCCAGGGACGCCGATTGGCCGGCTGGCGCGGACGTTCCGGAAGCGTCGGCTAAAGAGGCCGCCGGCGCTGCGATGAGCGCCGGAATGGCGAGGATGGCGGCTATAAAAATCGCGCGTCGCCGCGGTAGAGAAATACTAGCCATATCTTTAAGATAGTTCCTATTTTAACCGAGGATCGCCTCAATGGGCAATATTTCTCTTCCCCCTCGTAAGGCGGGCTTTTTCTGCCGTTCCGGCAATTTAGGGTGCACCCTAACGGAATGGATAAGAAGCGGCTAAGATAGCCATCTGGTAATTTACTGGAGTCCAATGGATAATTAATGGCGATGTTAGCGTTTAAGCGGATATTTGGTAAAGATCGCAATATCGTAATTGGGGCCATACACTTCCCGCCTCTCCCTGGCTATCCTGCATTTCCGGGCATCAAGCGGGCTGAAGTGAACGCATCTCGCGATCTTAACGCTTTTAAACGGGGCGGCGTGGATGGGGTTATCTTCGAGAATAACTACGATCAGCCGCATGTTATTAAGGCGGAAACTGGCACGGCGGTGGCGATGACGTACCTCGGTGAAAGAATAAACCGCTCCGCCGGGATCCCGGTGGGCGTTAGCACGCTTTGGAACGACTTCGAAACAAGTTTGGTCATCGCCAAGTTGCTCGGGTTGGATTTCATCAGAATCCCCGTTTTCGTCGACACCGTGCGTGCCTCCTGTGGGGTCATCCGCGGAAATCCGAGAGAAGCGGTCGCCTACCGCCGGAAAATGAAGGCGCAAAATGTAGCACTTTTCACGGACATTCACGTCAAACACGCAAAGCTGATATCTCGATTATCGCTGGCGCAATCGGCCAAACGTTCGATTGCCGCCGGTTCCGACGCATTAATAATCACAGGAGAATGGACCGGTGACGCACCGGACGTTAAGGACTTACGGGATGTGCGACTAGCCGTAGGCAACTTCCCCATCATAGTGGGGAGCGGGGCCGATGATCGTAACATTAGAACCCTTATGCGGTATGCGAACGGCGTAATTGTCAGCACATCGTTAAAGCGTGGAGTTAGAAAACCTTCTGAAGTTAATGTAAAGGCGTACTCTCAGAGAGTCGATATAAAGAAGGTAAGACGCTTCGTGAAAGTCGTGGCATCGAAAAACTAAGAATAACTTTATACTACGAAAAAGCCCGCCTCGTAAGGCGAGCTTTTTCTACCCTTCCGGCAGTTTAGGGTGCGGGTAAGGAGAATCGAACTCCTGTCTCAACCTTGGGAAGGTCGCATTCTACCACTAAACCATACCCGCAAAATTTACTTTTAGATACTACAACGCCCCTCCTCTATTGGCCAGTGCTCGTGGCCGAAGATGTTGCCGACGATGTCGAATTCGGCATGGTGATAATAATGAGATGCTCTCCCTGCTCGACGTAGTTCGTCTGGGACTTCAGTATGTTTATCACGTTCTGCGGGTTTTTGAGCGAATCGAGCTCGTTCTGGAGATCGATGTTCTGGGAGTGCATCTTGGAAAGCTCGGCCGAAAGGGCCGCTTCCTGGGTTTGGTAGGCATTTTTTGGCGCTCACCAAACTCCAAAGCCCCATCCGAGGAGGACGACCGCCAGGCCGTAAACTATCCACCGCCAGTAGCGCAGCATGCCAATATTATATCTCAAAGCTGCGCTGGATGCTCTGCGAGGAGTGTAGGACTTGTGCTAGCGCCCTTCCTATTTCTTCAGCAGTTCTTTGAACAAATGCGGCGGAATGACGACGCGAGCGTTCTCGAGGAGCTTTTCCTTCCCCCGCTTTTGCTTGGCCCAGAGCTTCATCTTGCGCGTCCTATCGCCGCCGTTCTTGCCGAAATTGCCCAGTTCCTTCCGCAGGGCCGGAATGTCCTCGCGGGCGATTATCTTGGAGCCGATCTTGGCCTGGATGGCCTGGGAGAATTGCTGGCGCGGCAGGGTGTTCTTGAGCTTTTCGGCCATTCGGCGCCCCTCCGTCTCGGACGTGGCGCGCGGGAAGAAGCGCGAAAGGCCGGGCACGTTATCGCCTGCCACGGCGATGTCGACGCGGACGATATCGGCCTTCTCGTATCCGGCGAGCTCATAGGACATGGAGGCGAATCCGGACGTGAGAGATTTAAGCTGATCGTCGAAGTCGGAGATGAGCTCGGCAAGGGGCATCACGGCGTCGATCTGGGCCTGGTCTTCGAGCGTCGATGTTTGTATGTTCTTGAGGCGGAATCGGCCGTATATCGGGAAGACGGCGGAGAGGGTCGCCGCCGGCACGAGAATGGTTATCTTCACCATCGGTTCCTCGATCTCCTCGCAGACCTCGGGCAGTTCTTCCGGCTTCACGATGGTCTTCCAGCCCTCCTTAGTTTTCACCCGGTACAGGACCGAAGGGAAGGTGCTCACGGTGCCGACATCGAACTCGCGCTTCAGGCGCTCGGCCGTTATTTCGAAGTGGAGCCGGCCCAGGAAGCCCACCTTGAATCCGCGGCCCAGAACCTCGTTCTGGTCCGGTTCGATCGTAAGGGCCGAATCGTTCAGATGAAGCTTGAGCAGGCTCCGTTTCAGAAGGTCGTAGTCCCCCGCCTCTTCGGGATAGAAGGAAACATAGACCACCGGATGGGGTTCGTTATAGCCGTGGAGGGCGACGCTCTTCGGATCGAGCCCCTGGGGCGGATTCGCAATGAACGTGTCGCCGATCTTCAAAAGGGCCGTGTCTTTGACGCCGGTCGCCACGTAGCCGATCTCGCCGGTGCGGATCTCTTCGGCCGGCGTCATCTGGGGCGAGAAGAATCCGACCTCTTTGAGCTTGCCCGACGCCTTGACCGCCGCGAGCGCGAAGTCGTCGTGGTTCCGGATGCGGCCGCCCATGACCCGTACCGAGGCGATGACCCCTTTATGGTCGTCGTAGAACGAATCGAATATCAGGGCGCGGTTGACGTTCCCCTCCCCGTTTTTGGGCGGAGGCACTTGGGAGATAACGGCGCTCAGGAGCCCTTCGACCCCCGCGCCGGTCTTGCCGGAGACGAGCAGGATATCTTCCGTGTTCCGGCCGATGAGCTTCGCGAGCTCCCGCCGCGCCTTTTCCACTTCCGGACTGTCCTTGGGGTAAAGGTCGACCTTGTTCACGGCGCCGATGATGGCGAGGCCGGCGTTCTTGGCCGACCGGTAATTGGCGAGGGTCTGGGCCTGGATACCCTGCGTGGCATCGACGAGGAGGACGCCGCCTTCGACGGCTTGAAGGGCCCGGGAGACCTCGTAGCCGAAGTCGGAATGGCCGGGCGTGTCGATGAGGTTCAGCTCGTAGTCCTTGTATCTCATCCGGACGGGGGCCATTTTTATGGTGATGCCGCGCTCCCGTTCGAGCTCGAGCTGGTCCAGGTATTGGGCCTGCATCTTCCGTTTCTCAACAGTCCCGGTCATTTCGAGCAGCCGGTCGGCCAGCGTGCTTTTGCCGTGGTCGATGTGCGCGATGATGCAAAAATTTCTTATCTTGTTGTCCATTGTTTTTTGTCCCTCAAAGGAAGGAGGTCGGACCTCCTTCCTTTCCGGCCTAGTCGGTCGCCGGCGGCTGGTTCTCGAGCGTGAGCGTTATGATGATCCGTCCTTGGGGGTCGTCGGTCTGGTAATTGTACGTGCCCGTGCCGGTCTCCGCCCAGATGTAGTGGAAGGGAGCGTTGATCGTCACGTTGAGCGAATTCTGGACCCCCGACTGCCTTTCTAATATGAAAGTGAACTTAG
>JAMCRC010000004.1:13724-24598 GCA_023380415.1 Patescibacteria group bacterium
GAGCTCCAGGGCATCACCCGCGATTGGGGCGCCCGGGACGGGAACTGGTTCTTCGACTGCCTTTCGAATATGAAAGTGAACTTAGCGCCGGGCGCGACGATCGTAGGGTCGTTATACGGCGTTTGATAGCGCATTTCAAGCGTCTTGGTCGATCCGGCGTTCAAATAGAGCCAGGTACCGAAGACGTTCTTGCCGAATTCGGACCGCTCCATGGTCGCATCGTTCCCGAGATAGGTCTCGCCGTTCTCTATGGCCGCCAGGTCCGGGTTCACGCTGTAGCCGGCCGCATTGTAGTTGAAGATCGGTATCTGGGGACGCGGGCTTTCGCCGATGGTCGCGACGAGCGTCGAGTTCGGCTCCGTGAAGACCTGGAGAAAATCCTTGTTGGCGGCCCGCCACCATGATTCCGTTTGGGTATTGCCGTTGTGGGTGCGGGTTACCTTGAGGTCGGTGAAGACGTTGCCGTTCGTGTCCGTGTCGATGACGGCGTTGACCGCTTCGGAGACGAAGGCGTCGCTCTTGCCGCCCGCGACGTTCGCGTTCACCACGGCGAGATAGGAGCCCCAGAATCCGGCCGGCAGTTCGTAAACGGATCCGTCCAGGTCGTTCGCCTGGAGGAACGAGGCCAGGCCCTGGTCCTTGAAATAGAAGGTGATGTCCTTCGTCGCGACCAATGCCTTGAAGGCGCTCATAAGCGACTGCTGGCCGTCGGGCGAAAGGTCCTGCAGTTTTTGGAGCAGGAGCGGAGCGAGCACCTGGAGGATCTTCTTCGGCTGATTGGCCCGCTGGTCCGCGCTCTGCTCGGTCTGCTGCTGGACGACGTCGAGGATATTCGAGGCGTCGACGGTGGTCTGGTATTGCGGCAGCGGTATCGGCCCGGTCGCCTGGAGCATGGCCTCGATGACCGGCACGTCGATGGAGATGGCCCCGTCGAAAGTGGTGCTCGAATCCGAATACATCTTGGAGGCCTCCAGGAATCCGATGACCGTCTTGGCCGAAGTGGGTTCGTCGAAGAACCAGTTCCCGTCCCGGGCGCCCCAATCGCGGGTGATGCCCTGGAGCTCTTCGGGCGGGACGACCTTCTCCTTGAGCTGGCCGTCCGGGTCGTAAATGTCCCTCACGTCGATATTGGTCAGCTGGCCGCCCTGGATCGTGAGGTCGGCATAGCTGCCCAGGAATCCCCCGCCGGGCCGGATCTCGGCCGGGTTTTCGAAGAATATCAGGAAGTGGCGGGGCGACGGCGAGGCCAGCCAATTTGTGAGCGTTACGAGGACGTTGTCCCAGGAATAGATCTGGCTGCTGTATTTCAGGTAATCGTTCCCGATCGATTCGTTCAAACTTTTGAAATAGGGCGAAAGGTTCTGCAGCGAGCCGGTCGTGTTCTTGACGTTCTCCGTCTCCTGGGCGATCTCCTGGAGCAAGGTATGGGTCTTGTAAAGAAGGGAAAGCAGGGCCGGGCCGTTGTGCATCAGGTCGGGCATGGCCTGGGTTTGGATGTCCGCGATATCCTGGGCCAGGGCGTAGAAATTAAGGTTGAGCTGGGTGGCCTGGCCGAGGAAGTCGAAGGCGTTCTTGAAAAGAGGGACGAAGTTGCCCAGGGTTCCGAGCAGCGTTCCGGTGAACCCTTCCTTGACCGTGGCGTTGATGTTCGAGAGCGTGGCGTTGTTCTCGGCCAGATAACCGGCCGCCGCCTGCGGTTCCATCTTTTTGATGGCGTTCGCCGAAGCGACGAAGTTCTGGACCACGTTCTGGCCGCTCGTCGTTACCGACGCTTTCACGTGCTCGAGGTTGGCGGCGACGATGAACGTGGCTCCGATGAAGAAGACGATCGCGCCGATGGCGGCGAAGAAGATGACCCGCTTCGTCCTTCCCCACCTCTTCGGCCTCTTTTCCGGGATCTTCGTGAGATTTACGGTCTCGAACTTCTTGAGGCGCTCGTAATTGAAGGACGGCTTTTTGACGTCCACGATGACGGGTTCGATATTCTTTTTCGGCACTCTTTGTTGGGCCATGTTCAGTTGTTTATCCGTTCGAATACCCGCTTGACCTCGCCGGCCGCCGTCTTCCACGAAAATCGCGATGAGTTCTCGATACCTTGGCGGGCCAGCTTTTCCCGGAGCGCCCCGTCGGATGCGACGGCCTCCATTGCGAGCGCAAGCTCTTCCAGGCGGTAAGGGTCGACGAGAAGGGCGCTTGCTCCCAATATCTCCGGCAGGGACGAGCGGTTCGAGGCGATGACCGGCGTCCCGCACCGCTGGGCCTCGAGGGGCGGAAAACCGAAACCTTCGAAGAACGACGGGTAGACGAAAGCCAGCGCCAGATTGTAAAGACAGACCATCTCCTCGTCCTTGGCCGGTCCCCAGACCTTGATGTCGGCGCGGTGCGGAGAAGATCCTATCTCCTTAAAGATTTTATCATAGAGCCAGCCGGGCGCGCCCGCGATGACGAGCTGCAGGTCCCGGTTGCCGGGACGGCCCTTCACCATATTGAAAGCACGAATGAGGCCGATGATGTTCTTCCTCGGTTCGAGCGTCCCGACGTAAAGGAAGAACGGCCTTTCGAGGCCACGCTCCTTTTTGAAGGCCGCGAGCTCCGGCGCGTTCCACGGAATGGGCCGGTAGGCGTTCCGGATGCCGGAATATACCCGCACCACCTTGTCTTCCGGCACTCGGCATGCGTCCAAGATGCTCTCGCGGGTGAAGTCCGAGACCGCGATAACCTTCCCCGCTTCCTTGATCTGCCTGCGCCAATCCTGTTCGGCGTGCCAGATATTCTTCCGCCGCGGGAAGAATTCCGGGAAATAAGCGAAAGAGATGTCGTGGATGGTGAGGACGTGCCGGCGCGGTTCTTTGAAGCTCAATATGTTGAAGTGCGGGCTGAAGTAGACATCGGCTCTGACCGCCCGGTCTATCTTCGGCAAGCCGACCAGGCGGCTCGCGGCGTCGAGGAGCCGGTTCGGCACCTTCCAGTTTATCCAAGCGTCGGCGCGTTCCTTGAGGGAAAGGGTTTCGAGCCGCTTGCGGAAGCTGTTACCGAAAAGGAAATATTCGTCGCTCCCCTTTTGTTCGAGCAGTTCTTGGACCAGGGCGAAGGTGTATTCCGGTATGCCGGACCGGATGGGAGTGTCGAGGGACCTTATGTCGACGAGGACGCGCATCAGATCTTGAGGCCGAATTCGGCGAATATGCCCGCCAAGTTCCTCTTGAAATTGTCCTTGGAGAACCTTTGGGCGCTCGCCGCGATGGCGCGCCGGTCGAAGGACAGGTTCTCGAAGGCCTGAACGGCCTCTATGACCGATTCGGGCGTCTGCTTGTCGAACAGATAGCCATTCTTTTTATGCGCCACTATTTCCCTTGCCCCGCCCGCGTTGAAGGCGATGACCGGAGTTCCGCAGGCCTGGGCCTCGGCGGCCACGAGGCCGAAATCCTCCACTTGCGGAAAGAGCAGCGCTTTGGCGCCGGAGTACAGATGCCGCAAAGCGCCATCGTCCGCTCCTTCGATGAACTCGATGTTCCCGTTCCGGACCATCTTTCTGAGCTTCTTGAGCTCCGGCCCTTGGCCGACGACCTTGAGGGGCCTCTTGAGCCGGTTCATCGCCTCGATACCGAGGTCGAACCGTTTGTAATAAAGAAGCCGGCCGGCCATCAGGTAGTAGTCGCGTTTCCCTTCTGCCGGTTCCGGATAAAAGACATCATCCCTTATCGGCGGGTAGACGACGGAGGCCTCGCGGCCGTAATAGGCGCGGACCTTGTCGGCGATGAAAGACGAGTTCGCGATGAAGAAATTGACCCTGTCCGAGGCCCGTTTGTCCCACCGCTTGAGGATCTTGGCGATCGGCCGCGCCACGGCCGTTTTGAAACCGGACGGCGCGAAAGGAATGTCTTTCATATATTCCATCTCCCAGGCATAGCGGAGCGGGCTGTGGCAGTAGCTTACGTGGTACGGCGCCTTGATATTGAACCCCTTGGCGTAGCCGGCGGTCGATGAAACTACGAGGTCATAGTTGCCTTTCTGCCTGAAAGATGCCGCGGCGAGCGGCATGAAGGGTATGAAGAGGCGGTGGTAGCGGCGGACGATCGGCCAATCGATGAAACTGGTCCCCTTTACCTTGCCGTCGAAGAGGCCGCGCGACCGCTCTTTGTCGTAGGCCAGGGTATAAAGATCGGCCTGCGGGAACATTTCGAGAAGCACCTGAAGCACCCGTTCCGCTCCGCCGAACTGGTTAAGATAATCGTGGAGTATCGCGACGCGCATTGGGCTCATTTTATCCCAATTTTCGGTATTTTCCCATTCTTTTCACGACATCTTTACAGTTTGCGGTATTTGTTTTACATTCCAATCGAGAACATTAAAAAAGGAGGTGTATCTTGAAATTGAAAGAGATGAGAAATCACCGGTGGACGCGCACCATCGTTGCAATAGTATTGCGCGCGGTAGCCGTGATGATTCCCCGGCGTACCGTATTGGCGGCCAAAGTCCATTTCGTCGTCGCCAATCTGTGCCATGATTCTTCGAATATCGGGTTGGCCAAGCGGCATTTCGATGCCGCCGTGGCGGATGCTAGGTTCGCCGGAGACGAACTTCTCCTGGCTGACATACTGCGGAAACGAGGATTTTTTAAGTTGAACGTACTTAAAGATCTTCCCGGATCGTTCAAGGATATCGATGAATCTGTTCAGATCGTCGAGAAGGAGATCCATGCGCTGACGCCGCTTAAAGAGCAGGTCGACGATGCTACATGGCTTGAGCGTAGGCGGGCAATATGGCGCGTGGCGGCGAATGCTTATGCTGCTCTAAACAACTACCACTTCGATACTGGTGACATGCTGCTCGCAGAAATGTACTGTGAAAGGGCCATCTTTTTTGCTCGACAAGCAGGGTACAGAGAGCGCGTTATAACGCTTATGGGCGATATAGGGAACGTGTATATTCGGTCACGCAGTTGGGACAAGGCCGTCAGGGCGCTTGAAGAGACGAATGCGATGGCCAAAAAGTCCTACCACCATGCCGTACCGTCCTCATATATGCGCCTCAGCGCGGTCTACAGCGACATTGATTCCCCCTATTATGACCCCGATGAAGCGTTACGGTGTGCACGCAGTGCGCTTAGTTGGGCTCGGAGATCTAAATGGCCAAAAGAGACCAAGGAGGCACAAGCACTGGTTGACGGATTAATGGCCAAATTCAATCAGTGATTTCGTTTTTATCATATCCCGGAAATGGTTCCGGGATTTTTTATACTCCGGTCGGGTCGGAAAAGAATATGACAAGAGTCCTCCAAAGGACCTTAATGTCCGCTCTGAACGAAGGATGGTCGATATATTCGAGGTCGTATCGGAGCTCTTCCCGGAATGGCAGCTTCGAGGCGCCCATGACCTGGGAAAGGCCGGTAAGACCTGATCTCGCCTCGGCGATGCGTTTGAACTCAGCCGGATACTTGTCTATCTCTCCCGGCTCGTGAGGCCTTGGTCCGACGAGCGAAAGATCGCCCGCAAGGACGTTCCACGACTGGGGAAACTCGTCCAAACGGAGCTTGCGGAGGAAACGGCCGACCCGCGTGAGGCGCGGATCGTTCTTGATCTTGAAAAGCGGTCCGTCCTTGCGTTCATTAAGGCCAGCGAGTTGCGGCTTCATGGCGTGAGCCCCGCGGACCATGGTCCTGAATTTCCAGACGCGGATTATCCGGCCGCCGCTTACCCGGTCGAGGCGGACGAACACCGGCCAGCCGCTCTCGAGCATTATCGCGAGGCCGACCACGGGCGTGAGCGCGAGCGTGATGATCGAAGCCGGCAAAGCCACCGCCCAGTCCAAAATTCTTTTCCCCGGATACATTTTACGGAACGATTATGACGAATTCCCCCTTCCCCTTCTCTTTAGAAAAGTATTTTAAGGTATCGCTCGCCTTCCCCCGCCAGACCTCTTCGTGGACCTTGGTGAGTTCCTTGGCGACGATGATGTCCGTGTCGCCCAGCGCTTCGAGGGTTTTTGCAAGACGATGAGGGGATTCGTAAAAGACCAGGGGCCTGATTTCGACATCGGCTAGCTCCTTGAAGAACGTCTGTCTCCCCTTCTTCTGGGGCGGATAGCCGAGGAACGTGAACTTGTCGGCGTTCACGCCGGAAACGGAAAGGGCGGCCGCGATGGCCGAAGGCCCCGGTATCGGGACAATCCCGGCCTCCGGCGCTTTATCGCGCAGATAAGCCACGAGCTTCGCTCCCGGATCGGCGACGTTCGGCGTACCGGCATCGGAGACGAAGGCGATATTCTTCCCCTCTTCGAGAAGCGACAATATCTTTTCGTAGGAGGCCGCCGCGGCGTATTCATCGAACCGCCAGATCGGCTTTTTGGCCCCGAGATGCGCCAAAAGCTTTCCGGCGACGCGCGTATCTTCGGCGAGGACCAGGTCGGCGCTTTTGAGCGTCTCGACGGCCCGCAGCGTGATATCGCCTAGATTACCAATGGGCGTCGCGATTATATAAAGTTTTCCCTCCATTACTTCAAGTATTTCTGGATATTCGCCAACTGTCCAGCGTACGTGGCCGAGCAGTGGATAAGGCCGGTCGGATCGTGAAGATAATAAAGACAGTCGGTTTTCGCCGGATTCAGTGCGGCAACGATGGCATTCAGTCCCGGGTCGCAGATCGGCGTGGGCGGCAGGCCTTTGTGCAGGTAGGTGTTATAGGGTGAGGGGTAGCTCGTCGAACCTTTGGGCAAGGCCGCCCAATAGCCGCTGCCCTGGTCGCCCAAGGCGTATTGGATAGAAGCATCGATTTGGAGCGGCATGCCGATATTGAGCCGGTTCCAGATGATGCCGGAGATGAGGGCCATATCGGTCGGCCCCAATGCTTCGCGCTGGATGAGCGATGCCACTTTGAGCGTCGTCGTCCATTTTTCGTTCTGGGCCGCCGCCTCTTTGGCGTAAGGGGCGAAGACGTCGTTGAAATGCAGGATGAACCTTTGGGCGATCTGGGTGCCGGTTTCCGCGACGGGCAGAAGGTACGTATCGGGGTAATAGACGCCTTCCTCGTAGTCCGCTCCGCCCAGCGTCTTATAGGCGTTCAAAAATTCGGTCTTCGTCGCATCGGTCCAGCCGAGCGTTTGCTGGAGCGCGTTCGCTATCTGCTCCTTGCGCCAGCCCGGCGGAACGATCGCCCATTTCATATAGGGCGGAGCGTTCAGCACGGAAGCTATCTCAAATGGACTCATCGAGGCGGAAAGCTTATAGGCTCCGGGGGCAACCTCGCCGGTTTTTCCGGACAGGATGGAAGCCAAATCGAACCCGATCGCATTGCGGACGTATCCCCCGCTCACGAGGGACTGGACGGCCTGGGCGCGCGTCTCTCCCTGGTCCACGATGAACCTTTGCGTTCCGGCATTCCCTTGCGGTGCCGTGAGAAGGAAATAATAACCGACCATAATGACGGTCAGGAGCACTACGCCGCCGATGAGCACGATCTTCTTTTTCACTTTAATTCTATGGCGATAAGGCCTTTTTTCTTTATCTTATCGCGATAGCCGGGGAAGGTATAGTAGAGCTCCCGGAGCTCTTTCGCTGAATCGACTTTAGGATTGATGGCCTTGAAGCCGTAGGCGCGGACGATGGCGGCGATGCTCTTATAAACTACGACTCTTTTGGCCGTTTTAGAGAATCTCCCTTTGCCGCAGACGAATTCTATTTTATCTCCCGCCTGGATGTTCTCGTACTTGACCGTCGCGGCGCGGGTCTCGATCTTCTTTCGTCCGGCTTTGATCGCCAGCCAGATATCTTTGTTTATGGCGCGAAAGCGCAATACGTGTTTCATCCGGCTAGATTTTAACGACTCCCAGGTATTTCCCGATCGTGTCCGAATACAATCGCATTGGCAGCGTGGCGTGATCTTCTTTGCCGACCCATCGCACCTCCATCGCCTCGCCGTCCTTTGCGCGCAAATTTTGGATATCCGATGCCTTGCATTCGTAAACAACAACGAAGTGATTTTGGCCGTTCGCGCTGGCGAATGTAAAAGCGTCGAAGATATCGCCGATATCGATCTTCAAATTCAATTCCTCATCAAGCTCCCTGCTTAATGCGCCTTTGATGCTTTCTCCTTCGTTCATCCTGCCACCGGGCAGTTCCCAAGACCCGTTTTTATCCAGCACGACCAAGACCTTGTTGTTTTGCGCGATCAGCGCTTTCAGTGATATATCTGCCAGAAGCTGTTTACTTCCCATGGCACTTCTTGTACTTCAAGCCGCTGCCGCACCAGCACGGGTCGTTGCGGCCGATGTCCTTGTGGGCGTCGTTATGGGCCGCGTTCGCGGCCGGAGGGGCGATGCTGACGGCATTTTGGGACGGCTGGACCTTGGAAAGGTCTATCTGCACGACCGGAACGAACGTGTCCCAAACAAGAGAGTCGAAAGCGCTTTGAAGCCGCTGATAGAGGCCGTGGGCGTCCCGACGGTACTCGACGAGCGGTTCATGCTGGCCGTAAGCGCGGATATTCACCGATTCCCTGAGGGCATCGAGGTTTTCGAGGTGGTCCACCCAAAGCGTATCCAGTATGCGCGTCATATGCTGGCCCAAGATGAGCGACCGCACGGCGTCCAGGGTTTCCGGCACCTCCTTCGCGCGCTTGTCGATCTCCTCTATCTGCTTTTCGATGTCGTCGCGCTTATCGGGCTCGGCGTCCATTTGGGCCAGGAGGGAATTTCTGAGGTTGTTCCCGAAGCGCTCGACGGCCTCCTTCAGAACGGGCAATATTTCGCCCTTCTCTCCCGCTTCCATGAACTTGGTCCGGCGGGCATAGATGGCGCTGCGCTGTTTGTTTAAAACATCGTCGAAGTCCAGCAGATGGTGGCGCACGTCGAAGTTGGCCCCTTCGACCTTGGTCTGGGCCTGGTCTACGGACCGGGTCACGATCTTGGACTGGATGGGCATGTCTTCCGGCACGTTCAGCGTTTGCATCAGGTTTTTGATGCGGTCGCCGCCGAATATCCGCATCAGATCGTCTTCGAGCGAAAGATAGAACTGGGTCGAGCCGGGATCGCCTTGGCGGCCGCTGCGTCCGCGAAGCTGATTGTCGATGCGGCGCGCTTCGTGGCGTTCCGTGCCGATGACGTGGAGCCCGCCGGCGGCTTTGATCTTTTCCATCTCTTCTTTGGACGGAGGATTGCCGCCCAAGATTATATCGACGCCGCGGCCGGCCATGTTCGTGGCGACCGTGACGGCGCCGGCCCGGCCGGCTTGGGCGATGATCTCGCCCTCGCGCTCGTGGTTCTTGGCGTTCAAGACCTCGTGAGGAATGTTGGCCTTCGAAAGATACGAAGAGATAACCTCGTTGTTCGTGATGGAAGTGGTGCCGACGAGGATGGGCCGCCCCGCCTCTCTTTGGCGCTTCACGTCCTCGACGACCGCCTGGTACTTGGCGTCCTTGGTCTTGTAAATGGCGTCCGGCCGGTCATTCCTCACCATCGGCTTATTGGGCGGAACAGCGACCACGTCCAGGTGGTAGACCTTTTGGAACTCCTCGGCCGATGTTTCGGCGGTGCCGGTCATGCCGGCGATCTTTTTATAGAGGCGGAAATAGTTCTGGATCGTCACCTGGGCGAACGTCCGGTTCTCGTTCTGGACCGGTACGCCTTCCTTGGCCTCGATGGCCTGATGGAGGCCTCCGCTATAGCGGCGGCCGACGAGCATCCGGCCGGTGAACTCGTCGACGATGATTATCTCCCCGTTCCGGACGATGTAGTCGCGGTCGCGTTTGAAAAGGGCCTTGGCCTTCAAGCTTTCCTGGAGAAAATGGACTAGGCGGAGATTTTCCGGGGCGTAGATGTTCTCTATATTGATGGTTTTCTCGACCTTCCCTATCCCCTGGTCCGTGATGCTCACGGTCTTGAGCTTTTCGTCGGTCTCGTAATCCCCCCCTTCATCCAGGCGGTCCACGACGCGGGCGAACGTCTTGTAGAACTCGCTCGCTTGCGTATCGGGTGCGGCGATTATGAGCGGGGTCCGGGCTTCGTCGATAAGGATGGAATCAACCTCGTCGATGACGGCGAAATTGTGCGGCCGCTGGACGAAGTCGCGCGTCGAGAGGGCCAGATTGTCCCGCAGGTAATCGAAGCCGAATTCGTGGTTCGTGCCGTAGGTGATGTCCGCGAGGTAGGCCTCCTTGCGGTCCGACGGCCGGAGGAATTTCTCGGCTACGCGGAAAGAGCCGAGCTCATCGCGTTCCTTGTCGGCTCGTTCCTCGCCTTTGAAGTCCTGGTCGTACCGGAAAGCTCCTTCGTGGACCAAGCACGATACCGTAAGACCCAAGGCGTCGTAGACCTGGCCCATCCAGGTCATATCGCGCTTTGCGAGATAATCGTTCACCGTGACGACATGGACGCCTTTCCCCGCGAGCGCGTTCAAATAGACCGGCGCGGTGGCGGCCAAGGTCTTGCCCTCGCCGGTCAGCATCTCGACGATCTTGCCCTCGTGGATGGCCATGCCGCCGATGAGTTGGACATCGAAGTGGCGTTGGCCGAGAGTTCGGCGGGCGGCCTCGCGGATGAGGGCGTAGGCCTCGGGAAGCGCCTCGTCGAGCGTCTTGCCGTTCTTGATGTCCTCTTTGAGCTTCAATGAACGGGACTTGAGGTCTTCGCCGGAAAGTTTCAGCATTTCCGGCTCCAAAGCGTTAACGGCCGCTACCGTCCTTTGGTAGCGTTTTAAGTTCGCATCTTTGAATATTTTGGATAGGAATGACATGAAAAAGGAACGGTTCGGGCCCCTTTGGAGTCCCCGCCTCCGGCCGTCAGGGCGGCCATGGTGGTGACCTCCAATTTTTGTTTTGGTTGTGTGAGTGCTCACCCATGGCCGCCCAAGCGGCCCGAAGAGCATCGAGGGGCCAACTTCG
>JAMCRC010000005.1:0-326 GCA_023380415.1 Patescibacteria group bacterium
CGGTGGTGACGCTTGCGCCGGTTGCGGCGCCGGCCGTTACGGCGCCGGCGCCGACGGTAACGACGCCGGCCCCGGCCGGGCAGGTCTTGGGCGCGGCGGTCTTCCGCTTCACGCGGACGCTCGACTTGGGCGCGCAGGGGAATGATGTGACCGAGCTCCAGAACATGCTTATTTCGGAAGGCGTCTATTCCGGACCCGTGACGGGTTATTACGGCCCGCTTACGGAAGGCGCGGTAAAGAAGCTCCAAGCGAAGTACGGTATTAGCCAGGTTGGCGCGGTCGGCCCGCTTACGCTCGCCAAGTTGAACGAAGATCGGAAGAGCACA
>JAMCRC010000005.1:336-16572 GCA_023380415.1 Patescibacteria group bacterium
CCGCGACGAGCGCCGAAACCCAGGCGAAGATCTCCGAACTTAAGGCGCAACTAGCTTCTTTGATAGAACAGGTCATCGCGCTCATGCAGGCGCAGGTGAGCCAATCTCAGGGACAGTAGAAAAAGGGAGGAGGATGGCAGGAACACCGCCGGACCGGAAGGTCCGGCGGTGTTTTTGACGAATAGGGCGATTGATGATATAATTGCAAAAATGTTCGGGAGGGTCTTCAAGAAATATTTCATTCCGCACGAGGGGAACGACCATAGGCCACATATCCTGCGTTCTGGGGCCTTCCTTGGGATGCTCCTCGCCATACTTTTCGTGGAGACGCTCTTCGTCGCCAGGTCCTTTTTCCTTTTCCCGAACATCGATCTTCTGGCCTCCATTCTGCCTTCGATACTCGTGAGCGACACCAATGCGAATCGGACGGCCGACGCGCTGCACCCTCTCCGAACAAGCGCGCTCCTCACCGAAGCGGCTCAGCTCAAGGCGAACGATATGGCCGCCAAGGGGTATTTTTCCCACGTGAGCCCCAACGGAGAGACACCTTGGTATTGGCTGGACCAGGTCGGCTATAACTACGAATACGCCGGCGAGAATCTGGCCGTTAATTTCACCGATTCCAACGACGTCGTTAACGCCTGGATGAATTCGCCCGAGCATCGGGCGAACATTCTGGACGGCAGATACACGCAAATAGGCATCGCGACCGCTCAAGGGGATTACCAAGGGCATCCGGCCATCTTCGTGGTCCAGTTCTTCGGCCAGCCGGCGCCTCAGGCGTCAGTGGCTGTGGCTGCCCCGGCCGCGGCGGCCGGGAACCCCGCGCCGGAAAGCCCGACGAGCGCGGCGGCAGCCGAACCGGCCGTAGCTGGAGCGGCCAGCGTGCCCCAAAATGCTCCGGCCGTTCCGCCGCCTTCGTTTACGGCGACGGTGGTGGCCGAACCGCACGCGCTCACTAATTATTTCTACCTTATCCTCTTCGCTGTCGTGGGAACGGCCCTTACGCTATACGTCATCATCAAGCGCGAGGCCAGGCATCCGCAGCTTATTTTGAACGGGCTTACGGTGCTGCTTCTCGTCCTGCTCACGGTCTTCGTGAACAATTTGATCGCCGTCTACCAGGCCGCGATACTCTGATCTCCGATGCCGGAACCGACACTGGGATTTTGGGCCAAGCTCAAAAGGCCGATCCTCGCTTTGGCGCCGATGGCGAACGTCACCGACGCCGCTTTTCGGCGGATGTTTTCGGAGCTCGGGAAGCCCGATGTCTTCTGGACGGAATTCGTTTCGATCGAGGGTCTGCTTTCCCGAGGCCGCGAAAAACTTTTGCCGGACCTGTGGTTCGGAGAGGATGAGCATCCCATCGTTGCCCAGGTCTTCAGCGGCAAGCCGGAACAATTCGAGCGCATCGGACCGTTCATAAAAGAGCTGGGATTCGACGGCATCGACATAAATATGGGTTGTCCGGATTCCGGGATAGAAAGGTCCGGCGCCGGAGCCGAGCTTATCAACGATCCGGTTCGGGCCAAAGAGATCGTCCGGGCCGCCAAACTGGGCGCCGGCGATCTGCCGGTATCGATAAAGACCCGTATAGGTTACGGTAAAAACGAGATAGAAAGATGGGTGCCGGCCCTGCTGGAAGAAATGCCGGCGGTCCTCACCGTTCATCTGCGGACGAGGGACGAGATGTCTCAGGTGCCGGCCCATTGGGATAAGGCGTCCCTCATCGTCGAATTAAGGAACGAAATATCGCCGAAAACGCTCATCATCGGCAACGGCGACGCACCGGATGCGGAGACGGCCAGGCGGCTCGCTTCGGAGAGCGGCTTGGACGGCGTGATGATCGGCCGGGGCGCCTTCGGGAATCCCTGGCTCTTTTCCGGCCGCAAGCCGGACCTGCACGAACGCTTAGAGCGCTTGATGGAGCACGTCGAACTCTTCGAGAGGATCTATAAGAGCGACCGGCCGGACAGGATAAAGAACTTCGACGTCATGAAAAAGCATTTCAAGGCCTATGTCGCCGGTTTCGACGAGGCCAAAGAGTTGCGCGTCAAGCTGATGGAAACTAAAAACGCCGCGGATGTCCGGCGAGTGGTCACTGATTTTTTGCACCGCTGAATATTTTGAGGGTCGTATCGCAGGGGCAGGCGACGGGGGAGTTCGGTCCGGCGACGTTCGAATGGAATATTGTCGTGTAGCCGATGACCACGTAAGTGGTGCCGGAGGCATAGGCCATTTGATTCGCGCCCGGCCCGCCGGCTTCCATATAGACAACGGGGGCATAGCCCGCGCTTTCCAATTTTGCGCGGTAGTAATTTTCGAAAGGCGTCGTTACGGCCGCGATGTTCGATATGTCGGAGAACGCTTTCGAGACCGTGCCGTAGCCGGAGATAGCGAATGAGTTTTGAGCGTTCCGTCCGGTCTCCACGGCCGCCGTCTCGGCCTGCCAGAAAGCGCCGGGGTAGAGGGGATAAAGATCAGCGGCTAGATGCCGCCCGGCCGGACCGCCGTTATCGCCCGGGGCCAATACAGGCCTTACTTCGGCCGAGAGACCGACCGCGAGAACCGCCAAAGCGATAGCCCAGAGCAAATGCTCGGGTTTCGGACGCCATCGTCCTTCCCTCGTCATGCCTTAATGATACCACACAAGGGGATGGCCGGATGGTGTACATCGGAGTGGTATAATCAGGGCATGAGAGCGGAGGATCTAAAGAGGCGGCTCGCATCCGGCGAGGAGATCGACCTTATCGACGTGCGGGAAAAGGAGGAGTACGAAAAAGGCCCGCATATTCCCGGTACCCGTAATGTGCCGATGGGGCAGGTCTTCTTGGACGCCCATGAGGGGACGCTGCCGAAAGGGAAGAAGATCGTAACTATTTGCCGGACGGGTGGCAGATGCGAGATAGTCGCCAGGGAGCTCAAGCAGAAGGGCTACGACATAGAGCACCTCGAGGGCGGCATTGACGCCTGGCAGAACGGCTGAGCGTTGAAACGTCTGGATTTTTACCCTACACTTCAATGGTCTTCCATTGGAGGGGTCGCATAGCGGTCTAGTGCACCATCTTGGAAAGGTGGCAAGGAGCAATCCTTCGAGGGTTCAAATCCCTCCCCCTCCGCCTTCGCTTCGCCGTAGCGAAGCTTCGGCGTGACGAAGTCCGCCAAGATTCGCGAAGGCGAGATTCACCTACAAACGGCACATGTACTACGTGTACAGTCTAAAATGTAGAGACGGTTACTACATTGGCTGCACCGACGATATTGAAGATCGGCTGGAGAGGCATCAAAAAGGACAAGTGCCAGCAACAGCTGACCGTCTACCAGTCACGCTAGGATTCTATTTTGCGACCGAAGACAAATATAAAGCTTTTGAATTCGAAAAATATCTCAAATCTGGCTCAGGTCGTGCCTTTCTAAACAAGCACTTAAAGTAGGTTTCATATTTTGTGCCATCTCGAAAAAATCGCCCCGTCTTTGTTGACGGGGCTTTCGACTCATGCCAGGTCCTCGTTGCGTCTTCGTCGTCCCGCCCGCTTATCCAGCCAAACTCCATAGGCGAATATGGCGGCGCTGACGGCGGGGACTAAGATGATCCAGTAGGCATTGATGAAATCGCCGTAATTATGCAAAAGAACTGCCTCCTTTTTATTTACCTGCATTCTAACGATTTACCCAGGCCGAATCAAGATTTGGTAGAATATTAATAACGGAAATGTTCAAACAGACACTTTACGTAATAGCTCTGCTCGTGATCCTGGCCGTCGTCGAATCGCTCGGCGCGGCGGTGTTCGAGAATTTGAAAACGCTGCCGGGAAAAGTGCGCAACGCCGCCTCATCGTCTCCAGTATCCGCACCCGATGTTCAGATACCGTCCATCTTTCCGGCTTCGAGCAGTGCGGATTCGGTCCACCCTTATCCGCCGGATGCGATGAACGATATCTCCGTCTCGAGCCCACTGCCGAATGCCGTCGTACGGTCGCCGCTTCAAGTGGCCGGTTCGGCCGTCGGCAACTGGTATTTCGAGGCCTCGTTCCCGGTCATTATTACGGACGGGGACGGATTGATACTGGGCGAGACGAGCGCCCGTGCGCTGGGCGATTGGATGACGACGGGCACCGTGCCTTTTTCGGCTACGCTCGATTTCGGAGCGCCGCGTACGGCGAACGGTTTTCTGATACTCAAGAACGATAATCCTTCGGGCAATCCCGCGACGGTCCGGTCCATCGAGATGCCGGTGCGGTTCCGGTAGGAACCAAGAGCGGCCTCCCGGACCGTATTAATAGGCAGTTCTCTGAGCGGCGATGGTCGTGAGCCGCGATACAGGTCCCGTCTCCTTTATGTCATACCAGTGCCCAAAGTGCGGTTATTCGTCCGAAGAGCCGGATAATTGTCCGGTGTGCAACATCCCTCTTAAAGAAATAAAAGACGAAGAAACGGGAGAGAATCAATAGGATATAGATTGATTCGAAAAATGAAGCAGCTTCGGTTAACCGCCGAAGCTGTTTTGTTATAATGGTCTTATGGAGGGAATAAAGGCCGAAAAGATATCAGTTAAAAATGGAAAAGTTGAACGTTAAGAAATTCGCCATTGCTTGCGGCGTTACCTGGGGACTCGGCGTGCTGCTGCTCGGCTGGCTCGCCGGCTCCGGCTGGGGCGGGCAGTTCGTAAGCCTCATTTCGTCGCTCTATATCGGCTACGGAGCTAGCTTCGTGGGCGGCATCATCGGCGGGGTCTGGGCCTTTTTCGACGGTGCCGTTGGCGGCGCCATCCTGGCTTGGATCTACAACATGGCCAAGAAATAGAATTATCGCCCGCGACCCGCCCTTTTAGGGCGGGTTTTCGTTTTTCCCGCTTTTGATGTAAAATAAGCGGGTTAATGCCATCTTCCAACGAAGACATCATAAAGGTCTCCGGCCTTACGAAGCGTTTCGGCGACTTCACGGCCGTTCAAAACATCTCTTTCGACGTAAAGCACGGCGAGATATTCGCTTTCCTCGGACCCAACGGCGCCGGAAAATCGACGACCATCAAGATGCTCACGACGGTACTCAGGCCGACGGCCGGAGAAATATTTTTGAACGGCCACGACGTCGCTCGCGACGCCCTGGGCGCCCGCCGGTCGTTCGGCATCGTCTTCCAGGACCCTTCTTTGGACGATGAGCTTACGGCCTACGAGAACATCGAGTTCCACGGAGTGCTTTACGGGGTCGAGCGCGAGCTCGGCAAGCAAAGAGCCGAACAGCTCCTCAAATTCGTAGAGCTCTGGGACCGCCGGAACGACCTGGTGAAGGGATTCTCCGGCGGAATGAAACGGCGCCTCGAGATCGCCCGCGGCCTTCTGCATCATCCGAAGATATTGTTTTTGGACGAACCGACCCAGGGCCTCGATCCGCAGACCAGGAACCACATCTGGCAATACATCCAAAACCTGAATAAGGAGGAGGGGATAACCATATTCTTCACGACCCACTACATGGAAGAGGCCGAGAAGGTCGCTCAAAGGGTGGCCGTCATCGACCACGGCAAGATCATCGAATCCGGGACCCCGGACGGGCTCAAGTCGAAAACCGGGACCTCTTCGCTCGAAGACGCATTTCTGAGCCTGACCGGCCACGAATTGCGTGAAGAGGCCGCGACCGGCGCCGACCATATGCGGGCCGGAGCCAAGGTGTGGGGACGCCATTAAACATCATGCAAGCGGTATACATAATCTGGCTGAGGCAACTTAAACGGTATTTGCGGTCCAAATCCCGGATAGTCGGTTCGTTGGGCCAGCCGCTCCTTTTCCTGGTCGCTCTCGGGTTCGGCCTCGGTCCGGTCTTTCAAAAGGCCGGAGGCGGAAATTATCTCGATTTCCTCGCGCCGGGAATAATCTCGATGGGCATCCTTTTCACCGCCCTCTTTTCCGGCATCGAGATAATCTGGGACCGCCAGTTCGGCTTTCTGAAGGAAATGATGGTCGCTCCGGTATCGCGGCTCCAAATAATGGTCGGCCGGACGCTCGGCGGAGCGACCGTGGCCGTCATCCAGGGAATAATAGTTTTTCTTTTGGCGTTTCTGGTTGGCTTCCGTCCGGAATACCTGACGGCCTGGACGTTCCTCCTCGCCCTCGTCTTCATGTTCCTCATTGCGGTCCTTTTCACCGCCTTGGGCACGGCCATTGCTTCGCAGCTCGACGATATGCAGGGTTTCCAGCTCATAATGAATTTCGTCGTCATGCCGCTTTTCTTCCTCTCGGGCGCTCTTTTCCCGTTGAACGGCCTGCCGAGCGGAATAGCGCTGGTCGTGAAGATCGATCCGCTATCGTACGGCGTGGATGGCCTGCGCCACGCCCTGACCGGGGTCGCCCAGTTCGGTTTCGGGACCGATCTCGCCGTTCTTGCGCTCATTACCGCCGCCCTTCTCGGATTGGGCACCTATCTCTTCTCCAAAACGCAGATATAAGGCCAAAGGGTTGCCAGCCGCCTCCGGCGGTGGTATTTTGAACCTGCTCGTTTACACGGATCATAAAAAGGAGGTAGTCATGGAAGGTTACGATTGGTTCGTCGGAGCGGCGGACAAGAAATCCAGAGCGTTGCTCGCCGATCACTTGCTCGCCGGCCTCGGCGCGAAAAGGAAGATCGCCGTTAAGGTCGACGGCAGGATGAGAACGCGCTGCGTTTGGCAGTGCGCTTCGGAAACGCAAAGAGCCATCGAAAGGGGCGGGCTGCTCAATGGATGCTTCATCATCTATCGGAAGGATATCAATGAAAGCGAATTCGAGGTCTTTTTGACCATCGACCGGTCGAATGGATCGAAAGCGCGAAACGAAAGGAGATAACGCCGTGATACAGATCATGGAAAAGACCGAAATGGACATCCACCCGAAGATCCCGGCCGGAACGGAATGGTACGTTCATCCGAGGAGCGATGCCGTCAATGCGGAAATGGCCGTTCGTTCGAACGGCGGCGACGTGGTTTGTCTCGACACGGAAGAAGGGCAGAAGGATGTTCCCGTCTGGAAGACCGGCTTCGATCGCATCCAGGGCTTCATTAATTTCATCCAGGGCGGCCGGCGCGACATCAAGCTGGATGTCTATCGGAAAGAGCCGGGCGAACGCCTGTTGAGGTTCGTCATGCGGCTTAATTGAATAGGAGGCGTACGCCTCCTTTTTTGTTGCTTTTCGGCAAACCGGGAATTGGGCCGCGTTAGAAGTCCAATATTATCGGTCGCGGTATATCCATCATGGCCCATGCCGGTTTGGCATTCGGCTTCTAACGGGGTAAACTGTTCCCGAATGGCCAAGGAAGTTGATCTTATAAAGGAAAAATTGAATTTGGTCGATTTTCTGCGGTCATATGTCTCTCTTCTCCCGGCCGGCAAGAGCCTAAAGGGCCTTTGCCCGTTCCATCAGGAAAAGACACCGTCGTTCATCGTTTCTCCGGACCGCGGCATTTGGCATTGCTTCGGCTGCGGTTTGGGCGGCGATATCATCAAGTTCGCGATGCTCTACGAGCATCTCGAATTCCCCGAAGCGCTGCGCTTTTTGGGCGAGAAGGCCGGCATTCCCATCCAGACATTGAGCCCGGCCCAGCAGCGCGAGTTCGGCATCCTTTACGACCTGCAGGATGCGGCCAGAGATTTTTACAAGGATGCGCTTCAAAAGAACCGCGATGCCCAGGCCTATCTCAGGTCCCGCGGACTTAAGGAGGAGACGCTCGCCGATTTCGACATCGGTTATGCGCCGGGCGGCGAGACGCTCGTTCTGCATCTTCTGCACCAGGGTTTCGACGTCATGGACGTCGTCCGAGCGGGACTCGCGCAAAAGAATGTCCGCGGCCTTTACCGCGACAAATTCTCCGGCCGGGCGATGTTTCCCATAAAGAACCAAGTAGGCAAGACGGTCGCTTTCACCGGCCGGCTTCTTCCCGACGACCCGTCGGTGAAGAACGCCACGGTGGAATTGCCGAAATATTTGAATTCGCCCGAAACCCCCATTTTCAACAAATCACGCGTGCTCTACGGCCTCGACAAATCAAAGGGCCCGATCGCCGAGGCCCGGTCTGTGATGATAGTCGAAGGCCAGATGGACTTTTTGATGTCCTGGCAAGCGGGCGTCCAAAACATCGTGGCGGTTTCCGGCACCGGCCTCACGCCCGCCCATCTGGAGCGCTTACGCCACTTGGCCGACACGGCCTTGGTTAGTTTCGACAACGACGAGGCCGGCTTGCGGGCCTTGGAACGCACGCTCGGCAATCTGCACAACTTCGACTTCCACGTTAAGGTGGTCGACCTCGGCGAATTCAAGGACCCGGCGGACGCGGTGCTGGCCGATTCCGCCTTCTTCAAAAAGGCGGTCGAGGGCGCCGAGCCGGCCATGCGCCACATCATGAAGGTCTACTTTTCCCAGAAGGCCTACAAAGAGGACGACATCCCTTTTCAAAAGCGCGTCTTACGCCATATTTTGGGCGAAATACGCACGCTTCGGAGCGCGGTGGAACAAAATATCTGGATCAAGGAACTTTCCCGGCTCTCCGGCGTTTCGGAGAACGCCCTGAACGAAGAGCTCGCCGCTTTGGGCGGGGAAACGGCCGATGACGAAGGAGGGGGGAAGGAAGGCACCACCCCCGGATCGGAACGCCTGAACTCGGTCGCCAAACGCCTTTTGGCCCTGGCTTTGACAAACCCCGACTTCATGGCTAAATTGAAGGAGTATCAAGCCCTCCTGCCCGCAAATTACGCCGCTGTTTTGGACGACCCAAAGGCCGAAGGAGCGGCATTTTTGGAATTACAGGGTGCCTATGAGTTCGGCGACCTGGACGAGGATAAGAAACACAAGGAATTCGACGACCTGATGCGCCGATTGCGTTCGGTGGGCCTCAAAAAGGAGCTCACCGAGGTCAAGCGGGCGCTCCGGTCCCCGCAGGCCAAAGGGGACGAAAAGGAAACGACAAAGCTTTTGAACAAGTTCTCGGAAATAACGCACAAAATCGACGAGCTCAATAAATAAAAATGCCAAAGAAAAACAAAAAGAAAAAGGTGGCTAAAAAGGCGAAACACGCCGTGAAAAGGCCGGCGAAGAAGGCCAAAATAAAGCCGGTCAAGAGACCGGTATCGAAGAAGCCGGCCATCGTTCCGGAGGAATACGCCGGGAATCTCGAGGAGCTGGTCCGCCGCGGACGGAGCCGCGGTTTCGTGACCGACGCCGAGGTCCTGAACTATTTCCCCGAAGTGGAAAAGAACCTTTCGTATCTCGAAGAGGTCTACGACCGTTTGGACCAGGAAGGCATCAAGGTCCAGGAATCGAGCCCTTTGATGAAGGAGGTAAAAGAGGATAAGCTCGAGGAAATATCCCTCCAAGAGCTCAAGGATGCGACGCGCATCGACCAGGAGCTGCCGGACGCGGTCCAGATGTACCTAAAAGAGATCGGCCGGACGGCCCTTCTCACTTCCGCCGAGGAAAAGGAGCTCGCCAAGAGGGCCGAGAAAGGGGATGAGGTAGCGCGCAAGCGCCTGATCCAGGCGAACCTCCGCCTCGTTGTCTCCATCGCCAAGCGATACGTGAATCGCTCTCCGCGCCTCAGTATTCTCGACCTCATCCAGGAAGGGAACATCGGCCTTTCCCGGGCCGTCGATAAGTTCGATTATCGCAAGGGGTTCAAGTTCTCGACCTACGCCACTTGGTGGATCCGCCAGGCCGTGACCCGCGCCTTGGCCGATTACTCGCGCACCATCCGCATCCCGGTCCACATGGTGGAGACCATCACCAAATACACCCAGACCAAGCGCGCCCTGATGCAGGAACTCGGCCGCGAGCCGCTTCCCGAAGAGATCGCGACCGAAATGGGGATGGACGTGAAAAAGATCCATTACATCCAGAAGATCTCGCAAGAGGTCATTTCGCTCGAGGCTCCGATAGGCGAGAGCGAGGACGACCTCACGCTCTCGGACTTCATCAAGGACGAACAGTCACTTAGCCCCGACCAGCTGGCCAATCAGGCCCTTTTGAAGGACCAGATCCGCGAGATATTGGACGACCTAACGGAACGGGAACGCAAGATACTCGCGATGCGATTCGGCCTCGACGACAATATCCCGCACACCCTCGAAGAGGTGGGCAAGGTCTTCGGCGTCACCCGCGAACGCATCCGGCAGATCGAGGCCAAGGCCTTGGATAAAATTAGGACGCATCACAAGGCAAAGAAGCTTGAAGGGTACTAAATTTTAAGAGCTCGGCAATTCACAAAAGCGTGCGCTAGAGTCGCGCTTGCCAAGTCTTACCCACTTTTGCGAACAGCCGAGCTCTTTTTAGTTTCTTTTAATAACGACGAGGGGACCGGCTTTTTGGATGACGGTCTCGAGATCGTTCTCCTCGACGCCTCCTTCTTCGATGACGATGGGGGTTTCCTGGATGCGGCGGGAGGCGGCGTGAATCGTCTTGCCGCCGCCGATGTACAAAATGACGTGGCCGATACCTTGGGGAAAGTTGCGGTTGTAAAATCCGCGGACGCCGTGCAGGAACAAAAGATCGCCGGGCTGAATATCCTTGATGTCGACCGGCGCGCCGACCTCCGCCTGCATAATGGTGCTCCGCGGCAATTCAATGCTTGCCTCTTTGAAAATATATTGGATAAATGACGAACAATCGAAAAAATCTGGCGCTTCCTCGGGCCTCGCGCCGTATTTGTATGGCTTGCCTATCAAGTTCCTCGCTAATTCAACGATTTTCGTCCGTTGCGTATTCGTCATATTAACCTTAGGAGCTTGGCAAGATGAAAAAGTGGGTAAGACTTGGCCTAGCGGCCCGGAGCGCACACTTTTTCACTTGCCAAGCTTCTATAACACCTGTCGGGCCAGGCAGAATCGAACTGCCGCTATACCCACCCCAAGGGTACGGACTACCACTATCCGATGGCCCGATGTATCCTAGTATTTAGGATAAAGTGCAAAGTATCAAGTATCGGTATTTCAACTTTTAAAACAGGAGGAGTTATGGGAAGCTATAATATCCCGCCGGGAAAAGAGCCGCCGTTTGCCGGTCCGAACACCGACCCAGACGTGGAATATCCACCGAATAGCGAAACGGACGATGCGGCAAGGTCGGCAGAGCTCTTGAGAATGGCGACGGAAGGTTCGGAATATGTCTTCGGAAACAAGAAAGATACCCCGAAGCCCTTATCGAGAGAAACAAAAAAGCCCCTTTAGGGGCTTATTTTTATCTACGCTTTGGCGGCGGACTTTTTAGTGAGCGTCTTGAGGCACTTTACGCAAACCAATTGCCTTTTACCGCCCAAAAGGCGCGTCCACTGGAGGTTGGCTTTTTTCTTGCCGCTATTCGTCGGATTGAACTTACCGCGGAGCTTTATCCGGGTCCCGCTGATCTGGAACGATTTTCCGCAATTGGCGCACTGTCTCATAGCGTTTCGATATTAACCGATTAAATAACCCATGTCAACCGATAGATTGCCGCTCCCGCCAAGAAAACCGTCTCGCAGGTCTTCAGACTCCGAGAGTCCTCAGACTCGAGGAGCCGAGCGGCCAAGGTGCCCCGAATTTGTTGAGGGGCGAGCGAGGCCGAGAGCGAGCGCAAATCCCTCGGTGGGAGATTTGATAGCGTGTTTGCGGGCGAGAACGGGGATCTTACCCTAAGACCGTTTGTTTGTAGCTCTGCGTCGAGAAGTCGAATTCGTAATAATTGGCCGAGCTCAAAGGGCCGACCTGCAGGATGGTCGAAGTGGCCGACGGATTGATCTTGAACACGGCCGTGCCGGTCACGACGCCGCCCGGCGGCATGGAGCCCCAATTGCCGGTCGTGGAAACGGGGGATTGGTTGCCGTTTTGGAGGTCGACGACCTGGAGTATGTCGACCGGGTTAAGGGAGCTGTAGCTCGTCGCTTGGTTCGTGTAGGCCTTGAGTCCGACGGTGAGCGTCCCGTCCGGGGCCAATGATACGCTTGTAACGGTCACCGTCACGGTCGACTGCGGCTGGAGAGCCGGGCTCGACAGGGTGCTGAAAATTATGCCGGTCGGGATCGAAATGGAGCCGGCCGCGCTTCCGGAATCAGCCGGAGCCGTTGAGGTGCCGGTCGACGTGGCGGCCGATGGCCCGCCGATCGGAGCGGAAGAGGATGCGGCCGTCCCGCCGCCAGGTACGTTCAATACGACCTGCTGGATGACGCTCAATTGCCGGAAAACGACGTAGAATCCGGCGATGACGGCCAGCGTGAGCACGATAAGAAATATATAAACGGCGTTATTGTCTTTCATAATCATTACATTATACCACTTAGGTTTTGAAAAAGGTTCGCCATCGGTTATCATTTACGGGATGATCGTCGTCTTTTCCATCATCGTCCTTATATTCTCCGCCGTCATCCACGAAGTGATGCACGGCGTCGTGGCTAACCATCTGGGCGATCCGACGGCCCGCCTGATGGGCCGGCTGACGCTGAACCCGTTGAAGCATCTGGACCCTTTCGGTTCCGTCATCCTGCCGCTCCTTCTCGCGCTCGTTCCCGGGGGGATAATTTTCGGCTGGGCGAAACCGGTGCCGTACAATCCGTATAACTTAAAGGACCCGGAAAAAGGGGCGGCCATGATCGCCGCGGCAGGTCCGTTCTCGAATCTGGGCATCGCCGTCGTTTTTGCCGTCATCTTCCGTCTTATCGTCGCTTTCGGCGCCGGCGCTTTCATGGTAACGCTCGCCCAGCTTATCGAGACGATAGTCGTGATAAATATCATCCTCGGCATCTTCAATCTCGTGCCCATTCCGCCGCTCGACGGAGCGAAGGTCGCCATGGCCTTCATGCCCGACTCGTGGGGCGGCTTCAAGATGTTCTTCCGCGAGAACAATCCCTATGGCTGGTTCATCCTCGTCGCCTTCATCTTTTTCGGATTCGCCTTGGTGAGCCCGATCATCTACGGCCTCGCCGGCCTCCTTCTCGGGATCTGAAGGTGCGGTTTGACAAAATCCGGCCGTTTGTCTATTTTTAATAGCGTCTTAAATGCCGACAGTTCATCAGCTCATAAAGCACGGCCGCCGCTCGGCCGGGAAGAAATCCAAAGCGCCGGCCCTGGATTCTTATTTTAATTACCTCAAGAACCGGCCGGTGGACTCGCCCTCGCCCTTCAAGCGGGGAGTTTGCGTCAAGGTCTTCACCACGACGCCGAAAAAACCGAACTCGGCCCTCCGCAAGGTGGCCCGCGTGCGCCTCACGAACGGCATGGAGGTGACGGCCTACATTCCGGGCGAAGGACACAATCTACAGGAGCACTCCGTCGTGATGATCCGCGGCGGCCGCGTGAAAGACCTGCCGGGCGTCCGCTACCATATCGTGCGCGGCGTCCTGGATACCCAGGGCGTGACGGCCAGGCACCAGCAGCGTTCGAAGTACGGCGCCAAACACGCCAAATAAATATGAGAAGGAAAGGTTTCAAAAAGAACGAACATAAGGGGGACGGCAAATACGACCGCGTCGATGTCGGCCGGTTCATCAACTATTTGATGGGGGACGGCAAGAAAACGGTCGCCGAGGACATCTTTTACAAGGCGATGGAAAAGATCGCCGCGGAGACCAAGGAAGACCCGCTCACGGTCTTCGACAAGGCCCTCGAGAACGCGACCCCGCTCCTCGAGGTCGCCTCGAAGCGCATCGGCGGCGCGAACTACCAGATACCGCGCGAAGTAAGGCCGGAAAGGAAGTTTTTCCTCGCCACCCACTGGATCATCGCCGCGGCCCGCTCGAAGAAGGGAAAACCGATGGCCAATAAGCTGGCCGAGGAATTGATCTTGGCCGCCAAGAACGAAGGCGCGGCCATCAAGAAGAAACAGGATACGCATCGCATGGCCGAAGCGAACCGCGCTTTCGCCTCGTATCTGAGATAAGGAGAAGGATCTTATGCCAAGACAGTACCCCATAGAAAAGGTGCGCGACTTCGGTATCATCGCGCACATCGACGCCGGAAAGACCACGACCTCCGAGCGCGTGCTTTTCTATACCGGCGTGAGCCATAAGATCGGCGAGGTTCACGAGGGCGATACCGTAATGGACTGGATGGAACAGGAGCGCGAACGCGGCATAACCATCACTTCGGCCGCCACGACCTGCTTCTGGGTTCCCACGTACGATAAAGGGAACAAGGGGAACGAGCATCGCTTTAACATCATCGACACCCCCGGCCACATAGATTTTACGGTCGAGGTGAAGCGCTCCATGCGCGTTCTGGACGGAGCAGTCGTCGTCTTCGACGGCGTCGCCGGCGTGGAACCGCAATCCGAGACCAACTGGCACTACGCTGACGAATACAACGTGCCGCGCCTCTGCTTCATCAATAAGCTCGACCGCATTGGCGCAAGCTTCGAAAGGAGCTATCAATCGATTTTGGAACGTTTGACGCCGAACGCGGTGCCGCTTCAGATCCCCATCGGCCTCGAGGATAAGTTCGAGGGCATCATCGATCTATTGAGGATGAAGGCCTACCATTTCGAAGGCGAGAAGGGCGAGAAGATGACCGAAGGCGATGTACCGGAGAATTTGAAGGCCGAAGCGGAAAAGCTCCGCCACGATCTTCTGGAAAAGATAGTCGAAAAGGACGACGCCTTGATGGCGGAATACTTGGACGGTAAAGAGCCGGCCTTGGCCGATCTGAAGCGCGTTCTCCGCAAGGCGACCATCGGGAATGAGCTCGTGCCCGTCATCTGCGGTTCGGCTTTGAAGAACAAGGGCGTCCAGCTCATGCTCGATGCCGTGGTGGACTATCTGCCGTCTCCGGCCGACCTGCCGCCCACGAAAGGCACCAATCCTTCGACCCACGCCGAAGAAGAGCGCCATCCGAAGGACGACGAGCCGTTGGCCGCTTTGGCCTTCAAGGTGGCGGCCGACCCGTTCGTGGGTTCGCTCACTTATTTCCGCGTCTATTCGGGAACGCTCTCGCGCGGCAGCTATATTTTGAACTCGACGAAGAACAATCAGGAACGCATCGGCCGTATTGTCCGTATGCATGCCAATCACCGCGAAGAGGTGGAGGAGATCTATGCCGGAGATCTCGGCGCCATCGTTGGACTCAAGAACACTACGACCGGCGATACGCTGACCGACCCGGAGCACCCCATCATCCTCGAATCGATAACCTTCCCCGAACCGGTCATCGACGTTCGGATAGAACCGAAAACTAAGGCCGACCAGGAAAAGATGGGCATCGCCTTGCACCGCTTGGCCGAAGAAGACCCGACCTTCCGCGTTTCGGGCGACCCCGAAACCGGTGAGACCATCATCGCCGGCATGGGCGAGCTGCACCTCGAGATCATCGTCGACCGCATGAAGCGCGAGTTCGGCGTCGAGGCCAACGTCGGCCGTCCGCAGGTCGCCTACAAGGAGACCGTGAAAGGCAGCGCCGAAGCGGAGGGCAAGTACATTCGTCAGTCCGGCGGCCGCGGCCAGTACGGCCACGTTTGGCTCAAAGTCGAGCCGATGGAACGCGGGGCCGGCTTCGAATTCATCGATTCCATCAAGGGCGGCGCGATCCCGCAGGAGTTCATTCCGGCCGTCGAGAAAGGCGTGCGCGAGGCCTTGGGCCGCGGCATCCTGGCCGGTTATCCGCTCGTCGACCTCAAAGTGACCCTCTTCGACGGGTCGTTCCACGATGTGGACTCTTCGGAATTCGCTTTCAAAGTAGCCGCTTCGATGGCCCTTCAAGAGGCCTGCACGAAGGCCAAGCTCGTGATCCTCGAACCGGTCATGAAGATCCAGACGATCGTGCCTCCCGATTTTCTGGGCGACGTCACGGGCGACATTTCATCGAAGCGCGGCCGCATCAAGGCGATGGGCGAGCGCGGTACGGTCCGCGTGATCGACTCGGACGTGCCCTTGGCTGAAATGTTCGGCTACTCGACCGCCTTGCGCTCGATGACCCAGGGCCGCGGCTCGTTCAACATGGAATTCAGCCACTATGAAGAGGTCCCGGCGAACGTCGCGCAGACGATCATCGAAGGGCGCAAGAAATAAAGATCAGGATTGACTTTTTCCCGGGAATCCCCGAATATAGACGATACCAAGTGTTATACTAAAAAGGTAAAAATAAGGTCGAAAAAACAATTCAAATATAACAATGGCAGAAAAAGAAAAATACGTCCGGTCCAAGCCCCATGTGAACGTGGGGACGATCGGTCACGTGGACCACGGTAAGACGACCCTCACGGCCGCCATCACCCACGTGTTGCACATGAAAGGTCTCGCGAAGAAGGAGGAGGCGGTCG
>JAMCRC010000006.1 GCA_023380415.1 Patescibacteria group bacterium
CTCGCGTTCCTCGGTTTCCTGGACGCGACCTTTCTCACGGCCAGCCATTATTTGCGCTTTCCGCTGCCTTGCTCCGTTCTGAACGGCTGCGAGGTCGTGACGACGAGCGTCTATTCGACCTTGTTCGGCGTACCGATCGCGCTCATCGGCGCTTTGTACTATCTTGCGATGTTCGTTCTTTCGGTGGCCGCCTTGGAAAGGAAACGCCCGCGATTGCTGCAGCCGGTCTTCGCCCTCTCGGCCTTGGGCCTGGCCGTCTCGCTCGTTCTGGTCTTCATCCAGCTCGTGGTGATAGGTTCCATCTGTCCTTACTGCATGGTCTCGGCCATAACGACGACAGCCGTCTTTGGGACGGCCTTTTGGGCGGCTCGCGGATATCTCGGTCCGTCGTCAGCTCACGTGGAAGACGGTCCCGATGGCGACGCCGACGCCGATGGCGACGCCGCCTAGAAGAAGCATCTCAAGGCCTTTTTTCCAGAGACCGGTCCGGGTGAATTTGGCGTTCACGGCTCCGAGGACGAATAGCGTGACGAGCGAAAGGGCTATTGAAATGACAAGCCCGGCGCTCGGATCGGCGATGAGATACGGGAAAAGGGGAATGAATCCGGCTACGGCGAAGGAGAGGAACATGATGGCGCCGTCTTTGAACGATCGGCGAACGGCCGCCTTGCCTCCTTCTTCGAGATACTCGGCGCCGGAGTGTTCGGAGAGGAAGCTGCCGACGGCCATGGAAAAGGCCTCGACGAAAAGATAGATGAGGCCGGTGCCGACGATGGCGTTCCGGCCCGCGCCGCCGGCATCCAATCCGGCGAGCAGTCCGACCGTAGACACCAAGCTGTCTTCGACGCCGAAAGTGAAGCTCCTAATATACGAGGCGAACGATTGCTTTTGATCCTCCGACATATTTAACAATTCTATCATAAAAAGCGATAATGAAAGCGATGTTAAAGATAGGCCATCGTGGAGCATCGGGGTACGAACCGGAGAACACCTTGCGGTCTTTTAAGAAAGCCATCGATCTCGGCGTCGATATGATAGAACTCGACGTCCATCGGACGAGGGACGGCCGCATCGTCGTCATCCATGACGAAACCGTAGATCGGACGACGAACGGCAGCGGCGATATCGCCCATATGACGCTCGCGGAGGTTAAGGAACTGGATGCCGGGAAAGGCGAGATGGTCCCCACATTGGACGAAGTGCTGGATCTGGCCATCGGCAAGGTCATCGTAGATATCGAGATCAAGGACGAGGGGCTGGCCGAATCGGTGGCAGAGGCGGTCAAAAAGCGTTTGGAGGGCGGTGCCAAGCCCGAAGATTTCGTCATATCCTCGTTCTCCGAAAACGAGCTCGAAACCGTTGCGGCCCATGCCAATCTAAGGCGGATCCTCTTGACGAGGAGGGCTCCGCAACATGCGGTGGCTGCCGCGCTAGACCTCGGCGTTTGGGGTATTGGCGCCCCTTCGGAATCGACTCATGGCGAAAGCGTCGACGACGTTCACCGGAACGGCTTGAAAGTATTCGTTTGGACGGCTCATGAGTCGGATGAAGCAGAGGCCATTCGGCGGTGTCGGGACATCGGCGTGGACGGCATATTTTCGAACTTTCCCGACCGGCTTTGATATCATGCAGATCAGGAATGAGACCCAAAATGTCGTTCTAAGCGATGATGCGCTCTACTTCAGGACCCTCGCAGAAAAGGCGAACGGCCTCATCGATATCGACGACGAGAAGAAAGCGGCGTATTTCAATACCCGCTTCGGCATCCACACCTTCGGCATGGACCGATCTTTGGATTGCCTCGTCTTGGACGATGCGGGCCACGTGAAGCGCATAAAGGAAGGCCTGCTCCCGAACAAAACATTCTTTTGGCCGCCGATCTGGAAAAGGGTGGTGGAATTGCCGGCCGGACGGGTGCGCGAGACAGGGACATCGATCGGTGATAAGATAAGCATCGTATGAAAAACAATCTTCCGGTCATAATCGCCGCTTTGGTCATCGTCGTGCTTTTGGTCTTGATATTCGTTTTCAGCGGCAAGAAGCCGTCGCCGAACGGCGCTTCGGCTCCGGCCGGTTCCAACGAATCGTCCGTGGCGACGGTGAATACCCAGGCAGCCACGTCTTCGCCCGCGGAGCCGGCCAATCGGACCGCGACCACGGCCGACGGGCTCCAGATAACGGACGTGAGCGTCGGTACCGGAGCCGTCGCCCAGGCGGGGGATACGGTGACCGTTTCCTACGTCGGCTCCTTCCCGAACGGCCAGGTTTTCGACGCCTCGGCGAACCACGGTGGCTCCTTCTCCTTCGTTCTGGGCGTCGGTCATGTCATCCCGGGATGGGATGAAGGAGTGCTCGGAATGCGGGTCGGGGGAGAACGCAAGCTTGTCGTGCCGCCAGCGCTCGGATACGGCGCGTCCGGCACGCCCGATGGTACCATTCCGCCGAACGCCACGCTCGATTTCGACATCAAGCTCTTGGGCGTGAGCAAGGCCCAATAAAAAAGGAAGGAGGTCGGACCTCCTTCCTTTCTGGGGATAACTCGGCAAACAAAAACCCGCCTGCGAGGCGGGTTTTTCGTTTCGGGTACCGGGCCTTAGGCCTGCGGCATCATCGCGGATTTCTTTTCTCCGCCGAAGAGGAAACTTATTCCCCAGAGACCGGAGATCCCGACCAAGATGTAAATAATGGTCGAAACTACCGAGCCCATTCCGAAGATGGCGTCCACGACGTTGAAATTGAAAACGCCCACCAGCCCCCAGTTGATGGAGCCGATGACCATTAAGAGCGTCGCGATCCACTTGAATGTCTTCATTGTGGTTTGTTCCTTTTTTCGGCCTTTCCCTAATTATACCAAAAGTACGGCGAAAAATGGCATAATTATCTGGACATGTCGTTTTGGAAACGGCTCAAGAATATCGGATCGAAGGTCGGTCCGGGGATAGTGACCGGCGCGTCGGACGACGATCCGTCCGGCATTTTGACCTACCTCCAGTCCGGTTTCGCTTTCGGCTTCCGGACGCTTTGGCTCGCGCTCGTCAATCTGCCGTTCATGATATCCATCCAGGAGATGTCCGCCCGTTTGGGTTATGCCACGGACAAAGGACTGGCGCGCCTCATCAAGGAACATTTCCGCCCGGGTATCCTGCGGTTCGTCGCCACGACGTCGATAATCGTCATCGTGGTGAACATCGGAGCCGATCTTTTGGCCGTCGGCACCGTTCTCCGCGAGCTCGTCGGATGGCCGGTGGCCGTCTGGCTCTTCATAACGGCCGGCGTCATCCTCCTTTTCACCATCTCCCTCTCTTATCCAAAATTCGCCGCCGTCCTCAAATGGCTCACGCTCTCCCTTCTCTTCTACGTGGCCGTGGCTTTCGTCATCCATATCGATTGGCTTACGGCCCTTAAGGCGACCGTCTGGCCCCAGATCGCCTGGAACAAGGACTTCGTCGAGCTCATGGCCGCTTTCTTCGGCACCACGGTCTCGCCCTATCTCTTCTTCTGGCAGGCCAGCGAAGAGGTCGAGGACCGGGAAGAATCTTCGCGGGAGCGGAAATTAAAGCGTTTCCTCGTGACCAAGAACGAGTTGAAGCACCTGCGCCGCGATACGGCCGTCGGCATGATCTTTTCAGAAGTGACGACCTGGTTCATCGTGGTCTCCGCCGCCGGTCTCTTTTTCGCCCATGGCCCGACCCAGATATTAAGCTTCGCCCAGGCCTCGGAAGTGCTGCGGCCGCTTCTCGGCCCGCTCGCCTTCGTGGCCTTCGCCCTTGGAATAGTCGGCACCGGCCTTCTTGCCGTTCCGGTCCTTGCCGGCAGCGTCGGCTACATTCTGTCCGAAATGTTCGGTTGGGCCGAGGGCATGAACAAGACCTGGCGGGAAGCGCGCAGTTTTTATCTTGTGATAGTCGCGGCCACGGCCGTCGGCCTCGCCCTGAATCTGTTCGGTTTCGACCCGGTGAGGCTTTTGATAGCTACGGCGGTCCTCTATACCATCATCACGCCGCCCCTGGTCTGGGTCATCATCAAGCTGGCCAATAAAAAAGAGGTCCTAGGCGATAGGACGAACACTCCTTGGGCGAATTTTTGGGCCTATCTGACGCTCCTTTTCTCGATATTCGTCGCGGCGGCCTATTTGATCGTCACTTTCCTTTGATCGGCAACGGCGGCTTGGCAAAAACCCGCCGGCGCGAGGGCCGGCGGGTTGGAGAATGGTAGGGAGGTCGAGGCTATTCTGTTTTCGCGGGGGCCTAGGCGGTAGGCGCCCGGATCCGGACGAAGCCGGCGATCTTTTGGGCGGTGTCCGGGCTTTCGGCCTCGGTCATTTCGGTCCGATAGCCGATCTTATCGACGGCGGTCCGGCCGGCCGGAGCGCTCTGGTTGGTCCGAGAGGATCGGGCGACCGCCGTTTGGGCCTGGTCGGTCTCCGGCGCCGCGGTGAATTTGGAAGCGCCTAGTCCGGGAACGGTCTCGGAGTAATCGAGCGTCCGCTCGAGCGGCGGTTCCGGAACGGGATGGCCGTTTGACGGAACCGGGGTCGTGCTGGCGAAAGCCACGGTCGCTCCGGTGGCGGCGGCCAGGCTCAATATCATCGCCAATTGTCCTTTCACGCGTCGCATCATTGACTTATACGTCCGCTTCGTCCGAAAGGGTACTTTGATTTGCCGCCGGTAGGTTTAACTTATACAATTTCTGTATGGCCAAAATAGAGCCGAAATTACCGACCGGATTCCGCGATTACCTGCCCGACGAGGCCGAGGTGCGCGAGAATATGCTCGCCAAGATAAAGGGACAGTTCCGCTTGGCCGGTTTCGCGCCCCTTGAAACGCCCGGCCTCGAGAGAGAAGAGGTTCTGACCGGCGGCGACCCCGATTTCAAGAAGCAGATATTCCGAGCCGGCATCCCGGGCATGAAAGAGGAACTGGCCCTGCGTTTCGACCTCACGGTGCCTCTCGCGCGAGTGGCCGCGTCGTATTCGAACGCTTTGCCGCGGCCTTTCAAGCGCTACCAGGTCGGAGAGGTTTGGCGGGGAGAGCGTCCCCAGGCCGGGCGTTTCCGCGAATTCCTCCAGTGCGACGCGGACATAGTCGGTTCTCCGAGCGTCGTCGCCGATGCCGAGATCGTGAACTTGATCTATCGCGTCATGGCAGCCCTGGGTTTCCGCAATTTCCTCGTGCGGGTCAACGACCGCAAGGTATTGAACGGCCTTCCGGAATACGCCAGGTTTCCCGCGAAGAACCTGCCTCAGGCGCTGCGGGCCATCGACAAGCTCGACAAGCAGGGCTGGAGCGAGGTGAAGAAGGAGCTGGCCTCGAAAGAAGGGGGCGGTCTCTCCGCATCGGCCATAACGGCCGTGAAAAAATTCCTGGACATCGAAAAAGGAAGCCGGATCGAAACTCTCGCCGAGGCGCGGCAGCTGCTCGCCGGCTCCAAAGATGCGGCTCAGGGGATGGACGAGCTCGCCGGTTCGTCCTTT
>JAMCRC010000007.1 GCA_023380415.1 Patescibacteria group bacterium
CCGGTGGCGGAGACCGAGGCCAAACCGGCCACCTTGGTCGTCACGATGGCTTGGGCCGTCGTCCGGCTCGCGGAAAGATACGGCGGTACCGTCGGCGACGAAATGACCACGCTTATTTGGGCGGCGTCGTCACATTTAAAATGGGCTCGTACTGGCCGATGAGGGCGATCGATGGCGTCGCCGCCACCTGGAAAACCGCTTCGGCCGGACCGCCGGCCACCCCGCCTGCCGGAACGCTGCCGGCATTCCAAGTGACGATGCCGGTCGAAGAACTGTAGGTCGGCACCGAACCGACATTGCTTTTCGCTTGGCCGGTCCAGACGACGCCCTGGGGCAAGGCGGCCGAGACCGTGACGTTATCCAGGTTGGACTGATAGTTAGTAATGTCCCAATGGATGGTAAAATCGGTCGTCTGCCCGACCTGGGGCGGCATAACTCCGCCGTTCACGATGCCGCTTTGAGCGTCGCGGTAGAGGCCGGTGGCGGAGACCGAGGCCAAACCGGCCACCTTGGTCGTCACGATGGCTTGGGCCGTCGTCCGGCTCGCGGAAAGATACGGCGGTACCGTCGGCGACGAAATGACCACGCTTATTTGGGCGGCGTGGTCTTTGCCGCTCTGGCTCACCGAACTCGCCGACTGGCCGTCCAGCTTGACCGAGACATTCACTTGGCCGCCGTTCCCCGGTCCGACGAGAGCCAAACTTGCATCGTTCGACTGGTTCCAAGTGACGGTCTGGGTAGAGGCATTGAAGGTGCCGCTCGTTTGAACGCTGCCCAAGTCCACCAAGCTGCCCACTATGGTCGCCTTGATCGTGACGTCCGAAAGCGCCACCCCGCTCACGTTCTGGTAACCGATGGAATAGTTCAACGTGTCTCCGACATGGGCCACGTAGGCGTTCGCCCCGTTCACGAGGACCGTGAGGCTGACGGGCGCCGGCGACGGGGAAAGGGGCACGCTCGTTTGGGCGAGTGGGTAGTCCTCCCCGTCGAAGCTGGCCGAAAGCGTGATGGGCAGGACCGCCCCGCCGGTCGCTCCGGATGAAAGGTGGCCCATGATCGTGAGCGTGCCGGAAGCGTGAGGGGCCAACGACCCGAGCTGCCAATAATTATTGAGAGATTCCGGCGGAACGTCCGAAGAGTCGAAAGTGAATCCAGCGGGATAGTTCGCCGATAGCGTCATGGCCGGGAAGGCGAAATCGGAATTATTCACATAGGTCACGGGCAAGGAGAACGAGGAACCGGCCAGGATCTGGGCCGGAGGCGTTACTTGAACCGCCATGGCCTCGCCCGCTACGCTCGTTTCGGCCGTTTGATGGGCCGAGAATTGGGTCCCGCCGGCGCCCGCATAATTGAAGGCCGCGGCCAGCGTCTCGCTTTCCCCCGCCGGACCGACCGGGAGCAAAGAATAGGTCTTGTCGCTCAAACTGCCGACGCCGATATCGCCCACTTGGTCCGTGAGCATGTTGGGATTCGCGCCGCCGTAATTGACGAGGCCGTCGGGCAGGTCGATCTCGATCGCCCCGTTTTTGATCTGAGACCCGGTATTGTTCACTATCTGGACCTCGACATTGAACGGCTCGCCTCGCACGACGGTCGCCGGCAGGTTGACCGTGAGTGTGACGTCCCGGCTCCCGCTCGTATAAAAGAAGACCAGAAAAAGCCCGACGACGACGATAAGGAGCGTGGCAACCCCGCCCCAGATCATCAAGCGTTTGAGCCATTGCGGCAGATGCTCCTTCTCTTCGGTCTCCGCCGGGCGGCGCGGCCGCTCTCTGCGGGGCAACCGCTTGGCGGCCGCTCTCGCCCTCGCGTGAAGTTTCTTTTCCAAGTTTTCCAAGGCCATAGGGATCTGATATTCGGGTGGCGCGTCCGTCTTTAAATATTCAACGCTTTATAAGTATACCATCTCATTTTGCGGCGCCTTCGCGGAGCATCTTGCGCAAAAGAATTCATGCCCCCTCAAACCGAAAGCCGCGACGTTACGCCCTCCGCATTGGACGCAAGCGGCTTCTTCGGGCGCGTAGCCCAATATCCGAAGGATGTCCCCGATGCGCCACGATCCGGACCGGAAGCCCTGGATCAAGTAGTGCCAGATCTCGGGGTCCGGCGCGCCTTTTGGTAAAAGGGCGCGCAGCACATTCACGGCGACCAGTGCTCGCGCCATCGCCTCCGGCGAGGCCAATCCGGCCGGCTTCCCCGCCCCAAGGGCGTCCACGACCGTGAACCGGTTCTTTTCGATCAAGCGCAACCGCACCAAATTCAGGACATCCAAATGAGGAGACAGTTTCGATAGCGGTTTGCGGCCGCCGGTCACTTTGACGTCCAATCGGCCGAGCCGGCGCGTCAAAACGTCGACGCTGCGGTCCGATTCGCGATCGTTGCGGACGTGGAGCACGATCCCCTCGGTGACATATTCATTCATTGGCGGCTTTGGGGGTTTTCCAAAAACCCAATCGATACTTTCCTCCGAGCATCAGGCGGGTTTGGGCCTCGAGAGCCGGAATGGCGCCGAAAATTATGGTCGTGAGCGGGGTGAGCACCCAGCCCAGGATATAAAGCAGATACCCCAGGCGCGAGATCCCTTCGGTCTCCGTCCTCAGGATCGCCGCGCTCCATAAGGCGAGGGCGATGATGCCGACCAAGCTGAAGTTCAAAATAAGGCCCGTCATCCGGGGCAGATTATAGGAGATGAGCGAGGCGCGAAAAGCATCTCCGCCGATGACGTTCGGCAACCAACCGAAAACGAATATGACTATGGCGCTCGTCGACCAGGAATAAAATCCGTCGAACATCACCCAGATCCAAAAACGGCGGGCCTTTCTCGGGAAATCGTTGCGCCGCTTGGTATCCTCGGCGAAGCGGGCCAAATTCTCCGTTCCCCAACCCCAACGCCGCTGCTGCAAATAGAGATTCCCCAGCGAGTTCCAAAAATCCTTTCCCACAACGGCATCCATATAGACCGGATAAAAGAGCGGCACGGTCCGCCAGTCGCCGTTCCAATGAGCGAGGCACTGGAAGAATATCCGCGAATCCTCGGAAACGAGGTCGGTGTCCCAATAACCGATCTCCATAAGGGCCGTGAGCGGCATGCTGTGCGACGAGAAGGTCACGAGCTGGTCCGGCCGCGACGACTGCATCAGCTGCCAGAAGGTGGATGAGAAGCCGACGATGTGGGCGATGAACGGCGAAGTGGCGAGATTGTTAACGTAGATCGGCACCGGCTGGAAACTGGCGCGTTCGCCTTTCGGATTAGAGAGGAACTCGTTGGTGAGCAGCCCGAAGTAATCCGGTCCCGGCCGGGTATCGGCGTCGAAGACGGAAACAACGACCCGATTCGGGTCTATGTGTCCGGGGCGGATCAGCGCTTCGACAGCCGCCCTGGTCGCCCAGGTCTCGTTCGATCCCTTGCCTGGAGATTCACGGGGTAGGTCCGCCGGATGCCTGGTGACAAGAAAGGCGCCGAAGGCCGACCCGAATTCTCGGGACGCTTCGGCCGCCATGGCGGCATCGTCCGGACCGCCCCGTTCCTCGGTGGCAAGGACCACGAACATCTTGTCTTTTGGATAATTGGCTTCGGCAATGGAGACGATGGTCCGCCGGACGACGGTCCAGGGCTCGTGATAGACCGGCAGCACGATGAGGTGGACGATATTTTCCCAATATCCCGCCTTCTCGCGTTCCAGCTTATGGAGCCAGTTCACCTTCATGCGCGCCCTCATTTCGCGGAAAGAAAACGAAAGATGGAAAAAGAAGTAGACCACCCGGAGCAGCCAATAGAGATCGTAAAAAAGTATGAAGATGACGACGACGGCCGGAAGATATCGGGAGAGCAGCACAAGGACGGCGAGCGTGGCCCAAGCGGCCGCGCCCGGGATGACCTCCCAGAACCGGTGTTTCATAACTGGATGCTAATAAAGAATAAGGCCCAGGACCGTGTCCAAACCGAACCGACCGGCACCGAGCGTTAGAAGCGCGGCGGCGGCGGCGAGTATCAGAAGATCTAGCTCGAATCCGCCGACAAGAGGGGCCTTTCGCTTGACCTTGATAAGGATGACGATGAATTCAATAACAAGGAAGAAGGATACGACCTGCGTGAGAAAGCCGAGAATAAGGAAGATCCCACCCACCACCTCGAGGAGCATGACGATGGTCGCCCAGAAGATCCCCGGCTTGAAACCCATTTGAGAAAAGTTCCCGGCGGTCTGCTTCAGACCCCTGAGCTTAGGGTAGCCGTGCACGATAAGGACCAATCCCAGCACCACCCTCAAGACGAGCAGGCCCCAATCGCTGAAAACCCACAAAGGTTGAATCATAATGGTATTATTCTTATATTATAAGCTCCGATTTTCAAGGCCCATGAAAATACTCTCCATCGAAACGAGCTGCGACGAAACCGCAATAGCCCTGGTCGAGGCCTCGGGCGGCATCAAAAGGCCGCGTTTTAAGGTCCTGAAGAACGCGGTCTCTTCCCAGGTGGCCTTGCACGCTCCTTACGGAGGGGTCGTCCCGAATATCGCCAAACGCGAGCATATAAAGAATCTGCCGATCATACTGAGCGAGGTCGCCCCGGGCAAAAAGGTGGATGTCGTGGCCGTAACCGTCGGTCCGGGACTCGAACCGGCGCTTTGGACGGGCATCGAGTTCGCCAAAAAATTACGCCGGGGCGCGTTCCCCAAAGCCAAGCTCGTCGGCGCGAACCATATGGAAGGACACCTCTACAGTTTTCTGCTCGACCAGAAAACTGAAAATCCTAAATCCAAAATCCTAAATCCTAAAATTTATCCGGCAGTAGGACTGGTCGTTTCCGGCGGACACACCATTCTTCTCTTGATGAAATCGCTCACTGAGTGGAAGAAGCTCGGCGAGACCCGCGACGATGCCGTGGGCGAGGCCTTCGATAAAGTGGCTCGCATGCTCGGCCTCCCCTATCCCGGCGGTCCGGAGATCCAAAGGGCGGCCGCAACGGGGAATCCGGAGGCCGTCAATTTCCCCCGGCCGATGCTCCATGACAAGAACTACGACTTCAGTTTCTCCGGACTCAAGACATCCGTCCTTTATTATTTAAGGGACCATAAGAATGCGAACACGAACGACATTGCGGCCAGCTTTCAAAAAGCGGCCGTCGATGTACTGGTCGGCAAGGCGGCACGGGCCGCGAGGCAATACAAGGCCAGATCCATCGTTCTCGCTGGGGGTGTCGCCGCGAACGCCTCCCTCCGCGAGACCTTGGCCGCGAAGAGCGCGGAGCTGGGGCTTAATTTTTTCGCGCCCTCGATGCAGTTCAATACCGACAACGCCGCGATGATAGCCGCCGCCGCTTATATCCAGATTTTAAAGAAGAAGAGTCGCCGCATGACGGCCCAGGCGAACTTAAGCCTGTAAAAACCCTTTCGGATTTTGCTTTATTTTCGGCCCCAAATCGGCCATAATAAGGCCTAATGAAGGCCGATTTTTCTAAACCTTACGACCCGAAGGCGGTGGAGCCGGAGATCTACAAGACCTGGCTCGACTCCGGCTACTTCAACCCGGACACCCTGCCGGGCAAGCGGGAGAAAAATTACATCGTCTACATGCCCCTCCCGAACGTGACGGGTGCGCTCCATATGGGGCATCTTTTGAATAACTCCCTCCAGGATATCCTTATCCGCTATCACCGGATGCGCGGCTATCGCACCCTTTATCTTCCGGGTACGGACCACGCCGGCATCGCGACCCAATATAAGGTGGAGAAAGAGCTGCAGAAAGAGGGCACCTCGCGCTTCAAGCTCGGCCGCGAAAAATTCATCGAACGCGTCTGGCAGTGGAAAGAAAAATACGGCGGCGCCATCTTGAACCAGCTGAAGCAGATCGGCATTTCGGCCGACTGGTCGCGTCTGCGTTTCACCATGGACGAGACCTACGCCAAGGACGTGAAGGCCGCCTTCGTCCACTACTTCGAAAAAGGCCTGATCTACCGCGGCGCGCGGACGGTCAACTGGTGCCCGCGCTGCGGCACGAGCCTCTCGGAACTCGAGCTCGAACACAAGGAAGAACAGGGTCATCTTTGGTACGTAAAATACCCAATAGCGAATAGAGAATCAGGAATAGAGAATAGAGAATACATTATGGTTGCCACAACGCGGCCCGAAACGATGTTCGGCGACACCGCCGTGGCGGTGAACCCGCAGGATAAAAGATACGCCGCGCTTGTCGGAAAAAGCGTCAAACTGCCGCTCACGGACCGGGAAATACCGATCGTCGCCGACTTGAAGATCGACCCGAGCTTCGGCACCGGAGCGCTGAAGGTTACGCCCGCCCACGACATCCTGGACTTCGAGATCGGCCAAAGGAACAAGCTCCCGACCATCCAGGTGATCGACGAGCGCGGCAAGATGAACGATAAGGCCGGAGAATATGCCGGAATGAAGACCGAGGAGGCGCGGGCGGCCGTCGTCCAGAAGCTCAAGGACCTGGGTTTCCTCGAGAAAGAGGAAGATTACGTCCACAATGTCGCGATCTGCTACCGCTGCGGACACGTGATCGAACCGATCCCCTCCATGCAGTGGTTCCTGAAGATGGAAAAGCTGGCGAAAAATTCTTTGAAGGCCGTTAAATCCGGTCAGGTGGATATCCGGCCGGAAAACTTCGAGACGATCTATTTCAACTGGCTCGAAAATATCCGCGACTGGACGCTTTCGCGCCAGCTCTGGTGGGGGCACCAGCTGCCGGTCTATTTCTGCAAAGAGGACAAAGACAAGTTCGTGGTCGCGGAAGAGAAACCGAAGGCCTGCCCGTTCTGCAAGCAGTGCGGCATGGAGCAAAGCGAGGACGTGCTCGATACTTGGTTCTCTTCCGCTCTCTGGCCGTTCGCCGGGCTATCGGAAAGCGACAAGAAGAAGTATTACCCCGGGAACGCGCTCATTACCGCCCGCGACATCTTGAACCTCTGGGTCGCCAGGATGGTTTTCTCGGGCCTCGAATTCATGGGCGATGTGCCTTTCAAGGACGTCCTGATCCACGGGACCATCCTCACCAAGGACGGTAAGCGGATGTCGAAGAGCTTGGGAACCGGCATCGATCCCTTAAAGTACATCGACCAATTCGGTGCCGACGCCGCGCGTTTCGCCATCGTCTGGCAGGCGAACGGCCAGGACATCCGTTGGGACGAGGCGGCGGTCGCGGCCGGGAGGAAATTCGGCAACAAGATCTGGAACGCTTCCCGATTCGTGCTGGAACAGATGGGCGATGCGGCTCCCGAGTCCGAACCCGAACCGCAGACCGATGCCGACGAAGAGATACTCCGGAAGCTTGCGGCCGCCAAGAAGAGCACCGAACGGGCGATCGAAGAGTTCGAATTCTCCAAGGCGCTCCAGGGGCTTTACGACTTTTTCTGGCATGACTTATGCGACGTCTACCTCGAAACATCAAAAAAACAAATGGCGGATAAAGGAGCGGCGACGCGGGGCGTACTATTCTTCGTCCTCGAATCGTCGCTCAAGATGCTCCATCCCTTCATGCCGTTCATCACCGAGGCCGTTTACCAAAAATTCCCCGGCCGGCGCGGATTGCTCATGGTGGCCGAGTGGGACCGATGATCGATTGATATGGAAGCTGTCCTAAGCTACACACTGACGTTCGTTCTCGCGGCCATTCCGGCCATCATTTGGCTCGTCTTCTTCCTCCGCGAGGACACCCATCCGGAGCCAAAGCGGCTCATCGCGATCGCTTTCATGACCGGCGCCGTCGCGAGCATCCCGGTCCTGGGCCTCCAGATCCTATTCCAAAAGTTCGTCGCTTCGCCGCTCCACAATTTCCTTTTCCTCATATTCGGCCTGGCCGTCATCGAGGAAGTGTTCAAGTTCTTCGCCGCGCGGATCAGCGTCGGGAACGATCCGGCCTTCGACGAGCCCGTGGATGCCATGATCTACATGATCGCCGCCGCCTTGGGGTTCGCGACCATCGAGAACCTCTTTATAGTCGGCGGAGAGATAAGCTCCCTGAGCATCGCCTCGGTCCTTACGGCCATCTCCACGCTCGGCTTCCGCTTCATCGGCGCCACGTTGCTCCACAGCCTGGCCTCGGGCCTTGTCGGCTTCGCCTGGGCCCAGGGGAAGATCAAGAAAAAGGTCGGGTGGTACGTCACGATCGGTCTCGCCGCGGCAACCGTCCTTCACGCCGCCTTCAATCTTTTGGTCTACCAGTTCCAGGACGTGAATATGCTCTATCCGTCGCTCTTCCTAGTATTCGCCGCCCTTTTCATACTCAAGGATTTCGACATTTTGAAAGTGGAGGAGGCGAAACATCCTCATTTTTGATATAATATTGGAACAATGGCGGAAGATAACGATAAAAAAGACATCTTCGTCGAACTCGCGAAAGTAAAAAGCGCGCCGGCCTCGCTCAAGATAAACGAGGAGACGACGGTCGCGGAGAACGACAGCGAAGGGACCCTTACCGTCGACGTTTATGAGGACGGGGACGATATCGTGGTCCAATCGACGGTCGCGGGCGTCGAGGACGACAAGCTCGAGGTGAATATAACGGCCGAGTCGGTGACGATCCGCGGCGAGCGGGAAAGGAACGACAAGGTCGAAGACAAGGATTACTTCTATCAGGAGCTTTTTTGGGGGACCTTTTCCCGCACCGTCATTCTGCCTCACGAGGTGGACCCCGAACATTCTTCGGCCTCGCTCAAGAACGGCATTCTTACCGTCCGCATGCCCAAGCTCGATCGGGCGAAGGCGAAAAAATTGAAAGTGAAAACGGATTAGGCGCCGGTCGCCGGCGATAAAAACACCCCGCTTATGGCGGGGTTCCTTTTTGGAGGTATTGGGGCTCCATTTCGCCGGCACTCGGCTCACGGCCGACGTTTCCGCCGACCACATCGGGCAAAAGCCGGGCGGCTTCGGCGGCAATGTCAGGATCGATGCCGGAAACGGCGGCCATTTCGCACAAGGCCCACCGCGCGTCCTTTTCGTTCAGCTTTCCTATGTGCGGAAGGACGGCCCTGGCCTTTTGGTTCGTTGATGCGTTGGCATTCTCGCCCGGAAACAGTTCGGCAAAGATATTATCGATGAACATCGATATCTCCTTCGATTTCGTGCTTGTTATATTTTCTTAAACAACTTTTGCGAGTATAGGTTGAATCGCTCTCCACGGTCAAACTCGTTCTTGAACTTTTCAAAGCTCGCCGCTCCCGGACTGAAAAGAACAGTGAATTGAGAATGGCGAATAGAGGGACGCCGTTTCTGTGCTCCCGATCCCCTATTCTCTATTCTGTATTCCGAATTCTTGATCGCAACAAGAATATCCGGTAGTGCTTCGAATATCTGACGCGACGGGACTTTGAAGTCGGTTTTTCTTAACTCCGCGATCAGTTTTTGCGTGGCGCTGCCGTTCAAAAAACAGACCTGTTCGGGAGGGAGCATCTTTTTTATCTCCCGGGCGAGCGGCTTGAAATCCAAATTCTTATCCGTCCCTCCCGTGATCAAAATAATCCTCCCCTGCCTCGAAAAGCGGCGGATGGCGGCGACCGTCGCATCGGGAGATGTCGCCGCCGAGTCGTTGACGACAGATCGGCCATTCTTCCGCAGAACGACCTCTTCCCGGTATTTAATGTCCGGCAGATCGTGGATAGTCCGGGCGATATTCGCCCACGCCACGCCGGCCAAGTGAGAGGCAAGGGCCGCGGCCATAAAATTCGCCAAGTTATGCTCCCCCTTTTCTTTTAACGGCTCCATTGCCCCGGCGGATATCACCTCCTCGGTCCCGCCATTTGTTCTGAAAAATAGCGCTCCGTTCTTCGTAAAAACTCCCTGTTTACCGTCCGGCAAAGAGCGGGCCGAGAAAAAATATATCTTCGATCTCGGCTTGCGGGACAAAAAGAATCGAGTCCATCCATTATCGGCGTTCAATACGAGGGCCTGGGCTCTTTTTTGGCCGCCGAATATTCCGGCCTTGGCCAAGGCGTAATCCTTCATTCCGCCGTAGCGGTTCAAATGGTCGGGGTAGAGATTGGTAACGACGGCTATGCCCGGAGCGCGCTTCGCGCCCGGCAACAATTCGAGCTGCCATGACGAGAGCTCGACCACGGCCGTCGTGTCCTGCTTGAGTTTCCCGGCCAAATTCAAAAGAGCCACATCCGAAGAATTCCCTCCCAATATCGCCTTCTTTCCGCCGGTATTGAGGATGAAGCTTGTCCAATTCACCGTCGTCGTCTTTCCGCGAGTTCCCGTCACGGCGATGACTGGACTTGGAACGGCATCGAAGAACGATCTCGCGTCGTTCACTATCGTCTTTCCGTACTTCCGCGCCACTGCGAGATACCGGCTATCCCGCGGCACGGCGGGATTCACGACGATGACGTCATTGCTTTTAAAGTCATCTTCGCGGTGCTCACTCAGAACGAATTTTATTTTCTTGGCCAGCGGTCCCAGCGCCTTGATGGATGGAGCCAGAGCTTTTTTGTCGCGCAAGCCGAGATCGAAGAT
>JAMCRC010000008.1 GCA_023380415.1 Patescibacteria group bacterium
CGCGTTGAACTTGCGCGCAAGCGTGCGGGTGAGTTCAAGGTGCTGGAGCTGATCATCTCCCACGGGGACCGCTTTTGCATCGTAGAGCAAGATGTCCGCTGCCATAAGGACGGGGTAGTCGAAGAGCCCGGCATTGATATTCTCGGCCTGGCGTTCGGATTTGTCCTTGAATTGCGTCATCCGGTTCAGTTCGCCCATCGGCGTGAAGTTGTTCAGGATGACGGCTAATTCGCTGTTTTCGGGTATCGAGGACTGCTGGAAGACCACCGACCTCTTTGGGTCTATCCCGGAGGCGATGTAGTCATAAACGACGTCGAGCACTTGCCCCGGCTTGTCCTTGGGATCGAAGTTCTCGGTGAGGGAGTGGAGGTCGGCAATGAAGAAAAAACACTCGTATTCGCCCGAGTTCTGGAGGGCGACGAAGTTCTTTAGTGAGCCCAAATAGTTCCCGATATGGAGTTTTCCCGTCGGCTGAATGCCGGAAATGAGTCGCGGTCTCATAAAATCAGCATAACGAAAAAACCGCCTTTTTACAAAGCGGTTTTTCGGCGTTCGGCGGCCTTAGACCTCGATAATGACCGGGAGGACCATAGGTCTCCTTTTGGTCTTGTTGTAGAGGAACTGGCCGATCTGGTCCCGAATGAGGGCCTTCACATAATCCGAATCGACGGATTGGGCGTGAGGGATGCGGCCGACGATCCCCCGCACGCGCTTCCGGATCTCGTCCAAAAGCTCGTGATTCTCCTTAAGGTAGATGAATCCGCGGGAGATTATGTCGGGGTTCTTCATGACCCGGCCGGTCTTGCGGTCGAGGGTCGCGATGACGACGAACATGCCTTCCTGGGCGAGCATCAGCCGGTCCCGAAGGACCACCTCGCCCACGTCGCCGACCCCGAGGCCGTCGACCATGACGTAGTTCGTCGGCAGGTTCTCGTCCGTGATGATGAACTGGTCCTTGGTAAGGACGGCCACTTGGCCGTTGTTCTCGAAGACCCGGACATTCTGGGGCGGGATGCCGGCCCTCACGGCGTTGCGGCCGTTCTCGAAGCGGAAGAAGTAATAGCCGTGGACCGGCATCACGAATTTCGGCTTCAAGGTCTTGATGACGAGCTCCAGGTCGTCCTTGAGGGCGTGGCCGCTCACATGGATGTCGATGAGGCCCGAGGTGATAACGATCGCCCCTTGGCGGGTCATATTGTCCTGCAGGCGCTGGACGCTCCGCTCGTTTCCGGGAATGACCGAGGAAGAGAAGATGATGGTATCGCCCGGCTTGATGCGGATGTGGCGGTGTTCGCCGGTCACGATTCGCATAAGTCCGGAGTTCTCTTGGCCTTGGGCGCCGGTCGAAAGGATGATGACATGGTCATCCTTGTATTTGTGGACCTCTTCCACGGGTATCAAGGTATCCTTTCTGGCCTTGATGTAGCCCAGACCTTGGGCGATCTGCAAATTCTCCTTCATCGAGCGGCCGTTCACGGCCACTTTGCGGCCCAGGCGCTCGGCGATCTTGATGATCTCCGCGAGGCGGGTGATCATCGAAGAGAAGGTCGAGAGGATGATCCGCCCCTGAGCTTCCTTGAAGAGCATTTCGAGGTTCTTCTCGATGACCTTCTCGGATTGGGACTTGCCCTCTTCGCGGGCGTTCGTGCTGTCCACCATGAAGGTGTGCACGCCCATCTCGCCGATGCGCTTGAACTCTTTGATGTCCTGGACCTTGCCGTCCGCGTCGTACTCCAGCCGGAAATCGGCGAAGTGAACGATGTTCCCGACGGGGGTCTTTATGACCACGCCAGTCGTTTCGGGGACCGTGTGGTCCACGCCGAAGAATTCCAGCTCGACGTTCTCGCCTACCTTGTGCTTATCGCCATACTGTACGGTCACGATATTGAGCTTCGGCGCTTTGGGGAACTCCTCTTGCCGCTTCTCGACCAGGGCCTTCGTCAGGTTCATCGTATAGATCGGCGGATTGCCGAGCTTCTCGATGACGTAGGGAACGGCCCCGATGTGGTCGAAATGGGCATGGGTGAGAACGAGGGCTTTGATCTTATCCTTCCTTTCCGCGAGATAGGTCACGTTCGGAATGATGAAGTCGATGCCCGGCGTCGCCTCGTCCGGGAACTGTATCCCGGCGTCGATGACGACGATCTCGTCCTTGTATTCGATGAAGGACATATTGCGCCCGATCTCCTCGAGGCCGCCGATGGCGGCGAGGCGGACGTGGTCCTCATGCATCTCTTTCGGTTTGGACTGCAGCGCCGGCCGTTTGAAGCCGTGGGAACGCCGCGGCGTCCTTTCCATTCTGTTTCTTTGTGCCATTTTTGATTTTTTCAATTTAAATCCGACCTTTTAAGTAAAAAGAAATTTTACTTTTGTGCGGAGAGGGGGACTTGAACCCCCATGAGATTGCTCCCGCAGGCTCCTGAAGCCTGTGCGTCTGCCAATTCCGCCATCTCCGCAATTTATTTGAACTTGCTCTTCAATTCGTCGATCGCTTTCGTTTCTTCCGGCCTGACCCCGTTCAGCCCGGCCAGATGGAACGCGGTCCATTCGGCCAGAGCAACGCCGTTCCAGAATCTTTGCAGGGCGGTCTTTCCCCGTAGTTTCACCTGGACGCTCCTTATCCCTTTCCGTTCCATCCTCTTGGCGACGAAAGCCGCTTTGGACCGGTTCTCGCTGTCTCCTTCGGGATCGACGAGCCAGATCATGGCCCACGCCCCCCGGATCTTCCCGAAACCGACTATCTCGTTATGGTCGATCTCGGGATAGGTGTTGGCGAAAGCGGCGTTTTTCCCGGTCTCGTTGAAACCGATCTTCCAAAAGTATCCCAAAGCGGAATGGGATGCGTCGGCGTAGACGATGATGTTCCGGCCCCTGAGACGCCGGGCCAAAACCGCGCCTTGGCGGGAGAAGGTTCCTGAACGAATGGAGCGGGAAAGGTCTGGAACGGCGAGTCCGGGGAAGGTCCCGCGGAGGAGAGTCGTTAAACTGGTGTACATATTACCCGAAGCGGTCCGCGGTGTCAAGTCGCCGGCTTCGAAATAGGCCGCCGGCAAGCGATATTCTTCGGCGATCTTGCGCATTTTCCCTCCCTGGCCGGTCACGACGGCCACGCCGGATTTGGCCTTGGTCCTCAGGGCCGCCTTGAGGCAGTCCAGGGTTTCGGCGGTCTCGCCGGAGAAAGATATGCAAACGTACAGTGGGCGCTTGAAGGGGAGTGCCGGCAATCCGTTGGTCTTTACGGTCGTAACGGGAACGGGCAGGCGTATCTCTGCGGCGGTCGCCTGCAGAAAATCTCCGACTAGGCCAGACCCGCCCATGCCGCAGACGATAACGGCATCCGGCCGGATACCCTTCAAGCGGCCGAAGTTCGCGGTTCGGATGCCGCGCGGGTCGAGCTGCCGCCCCAGTCCTTTCAGGTTAGTCTCGTAACCGCTCATGCCGTTAGTTTAGCACCTTAACTTTCTCCACGTACCATCCGCTCGCGCCCAAGAAGCGGTCTCCGGGAGTGCTGACCGGGCCGGGGATGAAACCTTCCAGGTTCGAAGTGTGGTAGTAGTGATAGGGCAGAGAGAAGAGGAATACGGCCGGAGCGTCGCTCACGATGTCGTTTTGAGCCAGGGCAAGGTCGCTTATCTGGGTCGAAGTGCTCTCGGTCGCCCGTGAGGCCTCGAGGAGCGCATCGACCTTGGGGTTCTGATAAAGGGCAAGGTTCGAGCCGGGATAAGCCGCCTGGGAAGAGTCCCAGAACGGGAAAAGGTCGTTCGCGTTCTCGAGGACGTTGCCGAAGAGCAGTGCCTCGTAGTCCCGGGAAGCGATGGTTTGGTCCGTCGGGTCTTGCGGGTCGAACGGCTGGACTTGGACCGAGTCGACGCCGACCGCTTGCCAATCGGCGGCGATCTCCTTTGCGGCGTTCATCAAGAATCCGACGTTGGGGACGGTGAGAGTTATGTCGATCGCCGCGCCCTTGTTCTTCGCTTTCCAGGCGGCGATCGAAGAAGATGCGGCCGCCGGATCGTAGACCTCGGCGATCGTTCCGGAAGCGGTCCCGCTTCCAAGCCACGGACCCGTAACGGCCTGCGCGCCCGGCAACTCGGCGGTGATCGCGGGGACGTTCACGGCTTCCACCAAGGCGGTGCGCAGGCCTTTGTCGGATAGGACGGGGTTGGCGGACTGATTGAAGAACACGGCGTAGTAGTTTGGCAGATCGAGCGAGCCGTCCGTAATGCCGCGCAGGTTAGAGGCGTCGTTCAGGGGCAAGAGGGTGCCATATCCCTGGATGTCGTGGCGGGCCAGGGCTTGAGCAAGGTCAGTGACATTCTTGTAGAAGTCGAGATAGAAATCGGGGATGTAGGGCTTGGGCCCGTAATAGTTCGGGTTCGTGGTGAAATGGTATTCGGTGATGAAACCGTCCTTGGTCTTGCTGAAGCTCTGGAATTTATAAGGGCCGCTCCCGACCGGCTCAAGATTGTAATCCGAGAGCCGGAAATTCTGCGGCGGGATGGCCCCCCAAATATGCTGGGGAACGACCAAAAGACGTTCCAAGTCCTTTAAAAAGAAGGCGTAAGGGGCGGCGAGCGTGAAACGGACCTGGATCTGGCTGACCCGTTCGACGGTCACGCTCGTGAATTCCTGGGCGAGAGGTGAATCGGTGGCCGGGTCTTGGATCGTCTTCACGGTATAGACCACGTCGTCGCTCGTGAGCGGCGCTCCGTCGCTCCATTTGAGGTCTTGGTGGAGCTGAATGTTGTAAGTAAGGCCGTCGGAGCTCACGTCGTAGCTGGCCATTATATTACCGAGCGTGTTGTAGAGGAGAACGCTCGCCTCCTGGTCGATCGGGTTGTCCGAAGAGGCCGGATTGAGCGAGATGGGCTGTCCGACGAACCCCTCGTGGAAACTGCCGCCCTCGAGAGGCACGTAATGGCCGTTCTCGGCGAGCGTCAGTCCGCCGGAAAGAGCGGCCGCGAATATCATTATGAAAAGGGCGGCCAAAAAAGCGATCCTCTCTCGCGAGCTGAACGACCGGAAGATTTTCTTCAATAAGTTCACGACTTTTAAATCGGGTCCGCCGCCTAGCCGAGGCGGCCTCTCCAACGACTAAAGAACCAGGTTCAGTATGGCCAGGGCGGCGAAGACGACGGCGGCGACGATGGTCGCCCAATAAATGCTTTTTTCGAGGCCCCGGCGCGTCTGGTAGGGGGTCGCTCCCGCACCGCCGAAAACGCCGGAAAGGCCGCTCGTGCGGTCTTGGACGAGAATAAGGGCGATCAAAATTATGGAGATGACGATCTGACCGATGATGAGCATGTTACTTAGTTAGCGCTTTTTTTGGCGGCGAACCCCAGGACGGCGTTCACGGCGCTCACTATAAGCGTCCCCAAAAGGAGAGGCAAATACCCTTGAATTGTAATCGCCGGGCTCCATAAGTCAAGCAAATAAAGCAGGGCGGCGTTGATGACGATCGTGAAAAGGCCGAAGGTGATGACGACGATCGGACCGAGGAGAAGCTTGAGAATCGGCCGGATGAAGGTGTTTATCAGGGTGAGAACAAGGGCCGCGGTGGCCAAGGGGACCACTCCGCCGGTAAGCATGAAACCGGGGATGAAATAAGAGGCCGCGAGGAGGGCGACGGCGTTGGAAACGATATGGAATACGAAGCGGGCGACGAACTTCATTGTAGGCGGATCTTATTTGACCGAGGCGTCGAAAGCGGCCATTTTTTGGCCGAACTCCTGGTTTAACTGGTCGATGGTGGCCGCTTTTTGATTGACCGCCTTTAGGGCCTCGGTCACCGCTTGGTTGTTGGATTGGTCGCTCGCGGCGATGGAGCGGGCGAGCGAGTTCAGAAAGTCGTTCAGGGAACCGGTGTAAGCGATGAACTCGGAAACGAGGGACAGCTCGACGGCCACGGCTTCGTAGGCCAATTGTTGGCTCTTCACCGAGTCGATCGTCGACATCGACTCCGTCATCTGTTGGAGGTTTTGGGAAAGAACGAAGGCCTTTTCGTAGGCCGTCGCGTTCGCCGTTCTGGCGTCGTTGATGGCCGCAAGAACGACGGTCGTATTTCCCTGCGACTCGGCCGTATTGGCCTCGGCGATCTTTTGGTTCACCGTCGTCGTCAGTGTCACTATTTCCTGGCTAACTTGGGAGGCATTTTGCCTGGCGGACGTGAAATTGGCCGGAACATTAGGTTTTCCGGAATTCGTGGCGGCATAAACTATCGCCCCCACGATGACGAGTATGGGCAAGACGACGTAGCCGGTATTTTTCAGCGATTTACCGAGTTTCATCGGAACGGTCCAATCATAACCGGTATTTTACTCTTTGTCATCTTATGATAGGCTCGAAGCAGGGCAGGCCTTCGCCTCGCCGTAGCGGGGCTTCGGCCACGCGAAGGCGGGTATCGTATATCGGTATTACCACAGGTTTCCAACCTGTTGAGAGGGGTTCGACTCCCCTTACCCGCTCAAAATAGCGATGTCGCCAATTGCCAATTGCCGTTTTTTGCTGTAACGTTACACCGCGTTACACTTTATACGATTTAGGTAGAAACAAAGCGGCGTTTCCATCGTTTTAAGCTATGGAAGATGAAAAAGAACTCGTTTTAAGGGCAAAAAACGGCGATAGCGCCGCTTTCGGGGCCCTTTACGACCATCATCTCCCTGCTATTTACAGGTTCATACTGCTCAAGGTTGGCGGCCGAAAGGGCGAAGCCGAGGATTTGACCCATGAGGTCTTTATCTCCGCCTGGAAGAATATCGATAGATTCGAGTTCCAGGGCTTTCCGTTCTCAAGCTGGCTTTATCGCATCGCGCGGAACGCGGTCATCGACTATTATCGGACGGCCAAGAAGAATGTCAGCTTGGATAACGTTCCCGAGGATATCGCCGCCGAGCGGCCCGATACCGGAGAGAGGATCGATATCGCGACCGCCTTCAAGAGCGTCCAGGTCCATTTGACGAAGCTCGAACCGGTCTATCAGGACGTTCTGATAATGAAATTCGTCGAGGACCTTTCGAACCAAGAAATAGCCAAGGCGCTTGAAAAGACCGAAGGGGCGGTCCGGGTGATCCAGCACCGTGCCCTGAAACAGCTCAAAAAATACATTGAAGAGGATAAATGAAGACCGATATTTTGGAACAACTTAAGACCTTGAAGAAAATAGCGCCCGACGCGGAGTTCGCGGCGCGTTCGAGGCGTACGATTTTGGCCCTTGCTCCGGAACGTCGGTCCAGGATGATATTCGCCGCCTGGCCGAGGATGGCTTTGGGGGCGGCGGCCTTGGCGACCGTCTTTGTCTTCGCCTTCTTCTTTCCGGGGGCGCCCAAGACCGTACCGATCGCGAGCGCCGATGCGCTCTCGAGCGAGTTCAATAATCTCAGCATCAATATCGAGCTCAAGCAGATATCCTATAATCAGAACACCAATCAGACCATCTCTTCCGCTCTCACCGAGATCAGCGGTACGAGCACCAATCATTTGAATCCGGCGGTCCTCAAGGCGGAATCGGAGCCCTTCGACCCCAATGCCCCGGTAAGCAATCCGGAGATCGATAAACTTTTGAACCAGGCCCTTCAATGATCAGTTTTAATAAGAAAATTATCGCTATCGCCGCCATCGTCTCAGGCAGCGCTTTTTTGGCCGTTCCGTCCGCTTTCGCCCAGACCGCTTCGAGCTCGAATATATTGCAGGACGTTCAGGCGGCCGTTCAAAGCCTGGTGTCGGCCAAGGATACCGGCAATACGAACGATGTCGCTTTGCGGGTGACGGCTTTCGAACAGGTCCTGTCCCTTTCCCAGAACGAGGCCCAGGATTACGAATTGAAGCTCGTAAACGCCCAGTCCGGAAAGGAATACGACGTTTGGAAGAACTCCGCCTTGAACGGTTTGAGCCAGGCCCTGGCCTACTACGATTCCGAAAATCAGGCCGTGAACGGAACTTCGACCATCACGAGCGAGGATATCAAACAGATCGCCTCGGACTTCGAATCCTGGCGCGAGGATACTTATTTGCCGCTCGTGAATCAGATCCAGGATTTCCTCTTGGTCAACCAGGAGACCGCGGCCGTCAAAGTGGCCGCCGTCCGGTACGATAAGATAGTGAGCGACCTTCAGGGTTTGGGGGTCGCGGCCATAACGCGTTCCAAGACGATAGCACAGAGCTTAAATGATGCCTCGAGTTCGATCGTGAGCGCCGGCAATCTGAACGACCAAGCCACCAAGCTTTTTATGTCGCTTTACGTCGCCTCGACCTCTACGGCGGCGGACCAATCGGCCTCATCTTCCGACAGCTCGGCCTCGACGACCATCGATGTGGCGCCCTTGGTCCTGACGGCCACCAGTTCCAATGACGATTCGGCGACCTCTTCGGCCACCCTGGCCGGGCAGGTTTCGACCGGAACGATCGCTACCTCGACCGCCTCGGCCGGGCAGGCCACCAGTACGGTGGCGACATCTTCCAACCCGATATCAATCAAAGGACTGGTCAAAGCGTCCCTGGACGACGTCCGGAACGCCTACCAGGACTTTATTGATATCAGCAATCTGGTGAGGAGTTTGCTGCAGTAAAGAAAGCTTCGTTTGAAGAACAAAAAACCGCCGAAAGGCGGTTTTTTTGTATTAGTTTAGTATCGATCGATACCGAGCTACTACGACAAGCGTATCGCTCTACTTAACGGCCTCCTTGAGGAGCTTGCCGGCGCGGAACTTCGGCTTCGTTGAAGCCGCGATCTGGATCTTTTCGCCGGTCTTAGGGTTGATGCCCATTCTCGCGGCGCGCTTGACGACGCGGAAAGTGCCGAACCCGGCGATAGCGACCTCTTCGCCGCGGGAAAGCGTCTTCACGATCGTGTCAAAGACAGCCTCCACGGCCTGCTGGGCCTGCTTTTTCGTCTCGGTGCCGGCCGCTTTAATGACCGCCTCCACCAATCCGTCTTTCTTCATGATTTTTCTTGGTTTTTGTCTGGTTTAGCCGACCTTTATTTCGATTATCGGCATTATACCAAATTAGGCGCTGTTTTACTACCTTTTATCAACAATCCCTTATCTGGCGTATTCTACCGCTTTTACCTCCCGAATGACGGTGACCTTTATCTCGCCTGGATATTGAACGTCGGTTTGTATCTTTTGGGCGATCTTCTTGGCCAATTCCAAGGCCCCGAAATCGTCTATTTTCTCCGGTACGACGAAGACCCGGACCTCGCGGCCGGCGGAAACGGCGTAGGACTGCTTAACGCCTTCGAACGAATTGACCGCTTTCTCGATATCTTCTAGGCGCTTCACGTACTTTTCAAGAGTGTCGCGGCGGGCGCCGGGGCGGGCGGCCGAAATGGCGTCCGCGGCCGTGACGATATAGGCCTCCGGCGTGGCGTAAGGATATTCTTCGTGGTGGGATTCCATGGCGTGGATGACGGCCTCGTCGATCCCGTATTTCTTGAGGAGTTTCCGTCCGATCTCGACGTGGGTGCCTTCGACCTCGTGGTCGACGGCCTTGCCGATATCGTGGAGGAGGGCGCCTTTTTTCGTCACGTCCACGTTCAAGTGGAGCTCGGTGGCTATCATGCCGGCGATATGGGCCATCTCGATGGAGTGGGTGAGGACGTTCTGGCCGTAGCTCGTGCGGAAGTTCAGGCGGCCGACGAGGTAGAGGATCTCCTTGGGAAGCCCGGTGACGCCGACTTCGTAAGCGGCTTCTTCGCCGATCTTTTGAACGCGGGCCTCGAGCTCCTGACGGGCCTCTTCCACCTTCTCTTCGATCTTGGCCGGCTGGATGCGGCCGTCTTTCAGTAGTTTTTCCAGCGCCATCTTGGCGAGTTCGCGTCGCATCGGATCGAAGGAGGAGAGAAGGACGCTCTCGGGCGATTCGTCTATTATTACCTCGACGCCGGTCAAGCGTTCGAAAGTACGTATGTTGCGGCCCTCTCGGCCGATTATCTTGGCCTTGATCTCCTCGTCGGGCAAATTCACGACGCTCGTCGTGATGTCGGCGATGCCGTTCCGGGCGTAGCGCTGGATCGCGGTCGTAAGCACTTCCAGGCTCTTCGCTTCTATGTTCTCTTCGCGTTCGCGCTCGAGCTTGGCCATGGCATCGGCAAGCTCGCCTCGATACGAGGTTTGAAGCTCCTCGAAGATGGCCTTTTTGGCCTCGTCGCGCGTGAGGGCGGCGACGCGCTCCAGTTCCTTTACGGTTTTTTCGTGGAGCTCTTCGACTTGGACCGCCCGTTCCTTGATGACGTTCTCTTTGGATTCGAGGTTAGCGACGGTCTTGTCCAGATCGCGGGCGCGCGCGTCGAGGCCGTCTTCCTTTTTAGCAAGACGGTCCTCGAGCTGGCGCAGGTCCTGTTTGCGCTCTCTTTCCTCTTTTTGGGCCTCGGCGACGATCGTGGCCGCTTCGTCCTTGGCGGCGACGACCACTTCTTTGGCTTTGACCTTAGCTTCTTCGAGTTCCGCTTCCGCCTTCTTCTCTAAAGAGTTCTGCAGTCGTTTCGCGGCCGTCGCTCGGGCGATATATCCCGCGGCGAGGCCCAAAACCGCCACTACCGCTATAGTGATTGGATCCATGGATGTTTAAAATTTTAATTTTTTTCATCGACTTTAGGATGCTTAAAGTATAGACCCCGCCTAGGAAACTTACAATCAGCGCCCAATAAGTTAGAATAAGATGGATGAATCCCTCGCATAACTTGCCGGACATGACGTTATCTTTCGAGAATATCAGCCGCACAGATGCTTCCAGTCGGAAAGCATTGAATATGTTATGTGGGGGATGAAACGAACTTTGGTGCTCGTGGTCCTCGACGGGTGGGGCATCGGGCCTTTGAACGAAGCGAACGCTATCTATCGCGCCGAGCCAAGGACGATGAACTTCATCCGCGCCTATTTTCCCTGCGGCGCACTTCAGGCCTCCGGCATGGCGGTCGGCCTTCCTTGGGAGGAGGAGGGGAACAGCGAAGTGGGGCATTTGACGCTCGGTGCCGGCCGGGTCATCTATCAGCATTTTCCGAAGATAATGCTTGCCGTCCAGAACGGCAGCTTTTTCCGTAACCCGGCCGTCCTGGGCGCTTTTGCCCACGCGAAGAAGAATAATTCCATCGTTCATTTCTTCGGCCTTCTCACCGAAGGGAATATCCATGCTTCGATGGCCCACATTGCCGCCCTCGTGAAGATGGCGGACGAGAACGGTCAAAAATTCTGCTTTGACCTCATCTCGGACGGACGGGACAGCCGGCCGCATTCGGTCGCGGACCTGGTGGCCAAACTGTCGGCCCTCATCGGCCGGGATATCACTCCCGACATAGGCAGCATAATGGGCCGCTACTACGGCATGGACCGCGATCGGCATTTCGAGCGGACGGAAGAGGCGTATAAAGCGCTTACGGGAGCGGTTCAAGTCGTTCCGAATATCGCAGCCGCCGCCGAGACCGCCTACGGACGCGACCTGAACGACGAGTACGTCGTTCCTTCCGCCATCGGTTCGCTGCGCCCGATCCAGGACGGCGACTCCGTCGTTTTCTTCAATTTCCGCTCGGACCGCATGAAGCAGATATCGGCGGCCTTTCTCGACCCGAAGTTCTCGGCCTTTCCGGTAAAAAAATTCAACGATCTTTTCGTCGCCACTATGACGCGGTACGAGCCGAGCTTCCAGAATCCGGTGGCCTTTCCCGACGAGGACGTGCAGAACACGTTCGGCCAGATCGTCTCGGCGGCCGGTAGGCGGCAGCTCCGGGTGGCCGAGACGGAAAAGTACGCTCATGTGACCTATTTCTTCAACGGGCTCAGAGAGCCCCCGTTCCCCGGAGAGTACCGGGTGCTCATTCCTTCGAGCGGCTCGTTCCACTACGACCAGAATCCGGCCATGATGGCGAAGCCCATCACCGACCGGGTCATCGCCGCCTTGGACGAGGGGACCTTCGATTTCATATTGGTGAACTACGCGAACCCGGACATGGTGGCCCACACCGGGAATTTCGAGGCGACGGTCGAGGCCGTCCGGGCGGTGGACGCGGAAGTGAACCGGCTCTTGGGCCGGGTCTTGGACGGCGGCCACGTGATGGCCATTACGGCCGACCACGGGAACGCCGAGGTCCTTTTGGACCTCAAGACGGGGGAGCCGGAGACCAAACACGATCCGAGTCCGGTGCCTTTTTATCTCGTGGCCAAGGAATATCAAATGCCGACGCCGGCGAACGCCCTCTCCTCGATGCCGGTGATCGGCATGCTCTCGGACGTCGCGCCGACGCTACTCGCGCTCGCAGGCCTTAAAAAGCCGTCGGAGATGACGGGACAAAACCTGCTGCCACAACTTATCGGTTAGTGCCCCCGCCAGGAGTCGAACCCGGAACCTAGCGGGTAGAAACCGCTCGCTCTATCCAGTTGAGCTACGGGGGCCTATGCTTTACAGGTTATCCAAAACGCGGATAAACTCAAGGTGAACGGGCCTATGCCCCGCCAGAGCGGGGCATCGGCCACGCGAAGGCGGGTCGTAGTGTAATGGCAGCACGAGTCCTTTGGGAGGATTTAGTCTGGGTTCAAATCCCAGCGACCCGACAAGTAGCTATATTCTCCAGAACAAGCTCAAGACGAAAAGACCGGCCGAGACGAGGACGGTCATTATGCCCGGGTTTGCGCCGTACGCTTCGCCGATCAAAAGTCCGGAAATGAGCGAAAGGATGGCCAGGGCGACCGCGACGGCGAGAAAGCCGTTGAAGCTCTTCGCCATGTTCCTCGCGGCCGCCGCCGGAATGATGACGATGGCGCTCATAAGGAGGACGCCCACGAAACTGATGCCAATGGTTATTGTGAGGGCGATGAGGGCGAGGAGAATGAACTGCATTTTAAACGAGGACGTTTTTAGGGAAGCGCTCAGGTCCGGGGCGATGGCGAAGAGCGTCAGCCGTTTCTTGTATATCAGAATAAAGGCGATGATGGCGGCGGCCACTAGCGCCTGCACTCCTATTTGAAGAACGGTGAGCTTAGTGATGCTGCCGAAGAAGGCCTCGAGAAGGTCTTGTTCCGGTATCATCAGGGCGCCTATGGCGAGGGCCGTCACGAACATAACGCCCGTGACCGATTCGGTGGCGAGCTTCGTTTTGTTCTCGACGAGCCAAATGAGCGTGACGCCGAAGAAAAGGAAGACGAGGCCGCCCCAGATCGGAGCGAAGTGGAGCACGACGCCCAAAGCGATGCCGGGGAGGGCGACATGCGAAAGAGCGTCGGACATTAGGGCCATCCGGCGGAGAATGAGGAACGAGCCAACGAGACCGGATGCGGCGGCGACCAAAACCCCCGATATTAAAGTAAGGGTGAAGATGTCATTCATGGTGATGTTCGTGCCCTTCTTCGCGATGATGGTCTCCGAAATGATGATGGTGGAAAAAAGCGTGGTCGCCGTAGAGATGGGAAAGGGTCTCGTTCGTGAGCGCTTCGATGGGCGGACCGTAGCAGAGCATCTTTTCGTTCAAACAAAGGACGGTCTGGGCGTAACGGTAGACCACGTTCAGGTCGTGGGAAATAATGACCATCGCGACGCCGGTCTTGTCTTGGAGTTCGTGGAGCAGGTCGTAGATGGATTCCTGCGAGACCACATCCACGTTCTCGGTCGGTTCATCGAACAGCAGGACCTGGGGCTGGTCGATGATGGCAAAGGCAAGGAGGATCTTTTGCAATTGACCGCTCGAGAATGTCGCCAGGTTCTCATCGAGCCAATTTCCCGGTATCTCCACGAGGCGGAGCACTTCTTCCAAAGAATATTTATGTTCCGGCTTCAGGTCCAAAAATTCCCGCACCGTCATCGGCAGGTAGAAGTCGACGTGGAAGCGCTGGGGCAGATAACCGATCTTCGCGCCCGGAGCGAATGCGATGCTACCCGAATATTTCTTGTTTATGCCGACCAGGGTCTTGAGAAGAGTGGATTTGCCGGACCCGTTCGGGCCGATGACGGCCAAAACCTCCTGCGGTTTGAGCGTGAAAGAAACGTCGTTCACGACGCTTCGCCCGTCGAATGTGACGGTAAGATCTTTAACCTCCAATAGTGGGCTGCTGTCCATGTTTTATAAGTTTAATGTCCTTCCTTGATAATGCATAGCTGCTCGTACGAATTTACTTCCATTTTTGGCACTATGTCTAATGGAGTGACAGTTGGCGCACAAGAGTAAGCACTTATCCAGCTCCGATTTAATTATGCCCCAGCTTTTGTTGGCGGCATTTCCGATAATAAAGTCCTTTTTATCCGGGTCTTTGTGATGAAATTGAAAGGCAGCCTGATCTCCGCGCCAACCACAGTCAACGCATTTTCCGCCTAGGTACTTGATGGCCGCCGCCTTCGCGCGATACCTCCTTATTTTGGTATTGCAGGAGCCACATCTGGCTCGGCACCGGCTTTCGTATTTTTTGAAACTATGGCCGCATAGTCCACAAACCTTCATTTTAAAAGTATAGCATTAGATGTTCTATCAATGAATTGGTTATTGAAAATGGAGCGGTTTGCTGCTATATTTGGTTTGCAGTTAAAAAGCGCCGCGGTAGCTCAGTGGCAGAGCATTGCTCTGAAGAAGCAACTGTCGGGGGTTCGATTCCCTCCCGCGGCACAAAGGGGAAAGGTGTCCTTTAGGGACACTTTTTGCGTATAATCTAGATATGGACCTAACCCAAAAACATTGCGTACCGTGCGAGGGCGGAACCGCGCCTCTCACGAAGAAGGAGGCGGAGGCGATGATGCAGCACGTGCCCGGCTGGCATTTGATGCAGGACGCGAAGAAAGGGCAGCTCAGCATCGGCCGGGATTTCGAGTTCAAGGATTTCAAGGAGGCGATGGCCTTCGTGAACAAGGCGGCGGAGATAGCGAACGCCGAGGACCATCACCCGGACATTTACGTTTTCTATAACGTTGTGAAGCTTCAGCTTTCGACCCACGCCATAAAAGGGCTCTCAGAGAACGACTTCATAGTGGCGGCGAAGATAAATTCCCTTTAATCCTCGTCCCCGAAGAGGCGGTTCTCTTCTTCCTCTTCTTCTTGCCGGCTCTTTTCTATCTTTTCGGCGAGAGCGCCGACCCTCTCCCTGGTCGACGAGACCTTTCCCGCGATCTTCTTCAGAAGATACTCGCCGCCGATCACGATGACGGCACCGGCCGCGATCAGAAGCTCCGCCTGCTTGAATATGTTCGTTGACTGAAGATAGTGCAGTCCGGAATCCATGAAGTAGGCGATGACGGTAATGCCGGAGAACCAGCAAAGGACGCCGATTATCTCGGCGCGGAAAAAACGGCCGGGTTTTATCTTGGCCCAACCTATCGCGAGCATGGCGAGAATGTTGGTGCCGAAAAGGAATTTCGAGCCGACGAGCATCTTGGCCGTGTTCTCGCGGGCGTAATAAAGGTACGACTGGTTCTTGCGGCTTTGTTTCATTTTGCGGTAGAGCCGCCAACCGAAACGCGTATTGCGCATCGACCGTCCGACGATGTAAAGGAAGGTATCTACCACGATGACCGACGCGATGGCCGGCACCAAAAAGTCGCTCCAGCCGATCGTGTTGTTCAGAACAAGATAGACCGAGACGAAGATGGTAACCTCCCCCTGGAGGACCATTCCTCCAGCGATGATCCAATGGGTCCAAGCCGGATAAGTGGCGATCCACTGGCCTAAACTCCCTAGAATACTGTCCATAAGAGATTAATGCTAAGAATTAAGCCCAGTTCACTTCGGTACTGGGCATAGGACACAAGCTACATTAAAATCATACCATATGGCAACTTATTTCGACGAGAATAAAGCGAGGTTCGAGGCGGTGAGGAGCGAAGGCGCGGGAGGCGAGAACGTCAATCGCCGGGCTACCAAGGTCCACACTTGGGTGAAGATAGGCGACCTGAAGCTCGACGACGACCAGAAAAAGATGGTCCGAGAAAAACTGGCCCACCGCATAACTAAGCGCGACGAGCTAGAAGTGACGAACGAAGAAGAGCGGACCCAGGAAGAGAACAAGGAAAAAGCCCTCGAGATCATGGAGAAGTTGATCGCGGAGGCGATAAAGAAAGATCCGCCCCGGATCACCGATCAGTAGCCGGCGAATTCCTCCATCCTGATATCATCGTCCGAAACGCCGAAGTCGTTCAGCATTTTGTGCATTGCGGCGGTCATCGCCGGCGGCCCGGCCAAATAGAATACAGAAGAGAGAATGGGGAATAGGGGAGAAACGCATCTCTCGATCATTTCTTTCGTGATGTACCCCTTCTCGCCCGGCCAATCGGGCGCATCCGTCATCGTCGCGATCAATTTGAAATTGACGTTCTTCCCCTCGAGCTCTTTCAGCTCTTCCAAGAAAGCCGCATCTTTCGGCGCGCGGTTCGAATAGAAGAGGAATATTTTGTGCGGCAGTTTCTGCGCGGCCGCCTCGACGGCCATGCTCCGGAAAGGAGTGATGCCGATCCCGCCCGCGAGCATTACGGCCGGCCGTTCGGGTTTGGAGTGGAGGACCATATTACCGTAAGGGCCGTCGATCTGCATTTCACTTCCTTCAGGCAGTTCTTTCAAAATATTTTTGAAAGCGGTCTCCCTCATGCGCGTCGCGATCATAATCCCTTCCTCGGAGGGGGCGTTCGCGAATGAAAAAGTGCGCGTGGCGCCCTCGGCGTCCAGCTTTTCTTGGGGGACGTTTAAAAGTGTATAGTCCGCGTTCTGGCCGCCCTTGAACAAGAGTCCCTCCGGCCGGTCGAAATAGAAGGCCATGGTCCCGTCGGCCACATCTCTCTTTTCTTTGAGATGGATGGTGTATTTGGGCATGCCTGCATTATAAAGGAGTTCCACTCCCGGCGGGAGTTGAACTCCGGCCGTTTCTATTATAAATTGTGAGCGTAGACGCTATGGTGCCCGTAGTTTAGTGGTAAAACTTCGGTTTGTGGAACCGATATCGAGAGTTCAATTCTCTCCGGGCACCCAGAATGAATCCCGTTAAAAGCCGCGATCGCGCCTTCAAAACAGATTTATAAACGATATGCAGCCGAATCGAAATTGCAAATACGCGAATCGGGTCCAAGCGATCGCGATCTGCTTCTAACGGGATGAAGACCGTTTTTTACACCGGCCGGGGCGACGGAGGGGAAAGTCTCTTCGGAAATAAAAAACTGCCGAAAAGCGATCCGCTCTTCGACCTGCTCGGAAATTTGGACGAGCTGAATGCGCTTATCGGGGTTTGCCTGACCGATCCCTCCGGGAGCGATGCGGTGTTAAAACGCATCCAGGAGATAATTTTCATCGCCGCCGCCGAAGCGGCCGCGGCCGGCTTCGGTTATGAGATCAAGCCGGTGAACAAGATGAGCGCGGCCCACACGGAATTCCTGGAAAAGGAGATCCAAACGCTCGATGAAAAACTTCCGGCCCTGAAAAACTTCGTCCTGCCGGGCGGTACCCGCCTTGCCGCAGAATTGAACCTGGCCCGGGCGGTCTGCCGCCGCACGGAACGCTCGGCCGTCCTCTATAACTCGAAAAAGCCGTTATCGCCCGAACTCCTGAAGTTCTTGAACCGGCTTTCCAGTTTGCTTTTCGCTCTCGCCCGGGAGGCGAACCGCGCGGCCGGCCGGACGGAGGAGCACCCCAATTATGAGTAGTGTATAATTGAAGCGATGCTCAGCTTAGAACAAATGCTCTTGCGTCTCGCCGTGGCCGTCGTGCTCGGTTTCATTATCGGTCTGGAACGCGAGTCGATCGGTAAAGAAGCGGGCGTTCGAACGGACATGCTCGTGGCGGCCGGCGCCGCCATATTCGCCATGATCGGTCTTTCTCTGCCCTATATCGTATCCGCCCAGACCGGAAATCTCTCGGACGTCATCGCCCGGAACAGCGGTTTCCTCACGGTCATCGCGAACATCGTTGTGGGCATCGGCTTTTTGGGAGCCGGCATAATCGTAAAACAAGGGACGCACGTCAGGAGCGTTACTACCGCGGCGACCATTTGGTTCGTTGCGGCCGTCGGCGTCCTTTCGGGCGTCGGACTTCTGACCTTCGCGGCCGTGGCGACCGGACTGATGCTCGTCCTACTGCTCATATTCCGCGGCTTCGACTTTTCGAAAGTGGTGGAAAAAGAGGAAAACAAGAATTAAGAATAGAGAATAGTGAATATTGGACGGACGGAACACACTTCCTCTATTCTTTATTCTGTATTCTATGCGTAGAATTTATTTGGACTATGCCGCTTCTACTCCGGTTGCGGCCGAAGTTTTTGCGGAAATGAAGCCGTACTTCTCGATGAAGTACGGTAATCCGGGTTCGCTTCACTCGTTCGGACAGGAAGCGATGGCGGCCGTGGATAAGGCCAGGGAGAGGGTGGCTAGGGCGATAAACGCCGATTTCCGGGAGGTCGTTTTCACCGGGTCCGCCACCGAAGCGAACAATCTGGCCCTGCGGGGAGTTATCAGGGCAGCGCGGCTTATTCCTCGCGGCGCCGGTCGTTCTTCGGCTCCAGCGGCCGAAGCCGACCTGCGCTCTCGGCGTGCTCGCTCCTTCGGAGACCAAGCCGAGCATGCCTCCGAGAGCCGCCGCTTGGAACAATCCGCGCCGCCTAACCTAAATGGATTGTTTAGGCCGAAAATAATCGTTTCGGCCGTAGAGCACGAGTCCGTCCTTGAAACGGCGCGCGATCTTGAGCGCGACGGTGCGGAGGTCGTCGAAGCGCCGGTGGGAAAGAACGGCATCGTCGATCTGAAGAAGCTCGATGAAGTGATCGACGAAAGGACGGTTTTGGTATCGGTGATGTACGTCCAGAACGAGATCGGCAGCATACAGCCCGTCGCGGAGATCGCTCGAATGATAAAGCGTTCCGGCTCCGGCGCCCTTTTTCATGCCGATGCCGCTCAAGCTCCGGCCTATCTCGATTGCGACGTTAAAAAGCTGGGCGTGGACCTTATGACGCTCTCTTCTCAGAAGGTCTATGGCCCGAAGGGCGTGGGAGCGCTCTATATAAACGGGAAAGCGGGGCGGCTTTTATCGCCGACCGTCACGGGCGGCGGCCAAGAGTTCGGTCTGCGATCGGGAACGGAGAATGTGCCCGGTATCGTCGGTTTCGGCAAGGCAATGGAGCTGGCGGCCGGGGGACGGGTGCGATCGTCGAGGGAAGTGGCGGAGATCAAGGATCATTTCCGGAAGGGGTTGAAGAAGGCCGCACCGAAGGCCGACGTCAACGGCTCTTCCGAGGCACCCCATATATTGAACGTATATTTTCCGGACCAGTTCGCCGGAGACCTTTTGACCCGACTCGACATCGCCGGGGTCGCCGCTTCCTCCGGTTCGGCCTGCGCCGCTCGGGCTTTCACCCCTTCGCACGTCCTCGAAGCCATCGGTTTGCCGGGAGAGCGTATCCGCGGAAGCGTCAGGTTCAGTTTCGGCGGGCCGACCACGAAAGCGGAGGTCAATGAGGCCGTTAAAAGGATATTTGCTATAATAAGGCCATGAACAGCGAAAAAATGAGGGGTTATCTTTACGTCGCCGTTATCTTGGCCGTTCTCGCGGTCGGTTATGCCGCGCTCTCCGCGGTCGGCACCTACGGATCTTCCGTCCAGCCGTCGTCCTACCGAAGCTTTTACGTGACGGCCCAAGGCAAGGCCATTGGCGTTCCGGACGTGGCCGAATTCAACTTCTCCGTAGTGACACAGGGCGGGAAGGATCTTGGTTCGCTCCAGGCGCAGAACACGACCGATATGAACAAGGCGATCGCTTTCGTTAAAAGCGAGGGGGTGAGCTCCACCGACATTCAAACGAGCGGCTACAATATCTCGCCGCGATACACCTCCTGCGCCTATCCTTTGAGCAGCGTGACGCCCTGCCCGGCCCAGGAGATAGTCGGCTATACCGTGACGCAGAACGTCGCCATCAAAGTCCGCGACTTTGCGAAGATCGGCGACATCCTTTCGGGCGTGGTCAAGAACGGCGCGAACAATGTTTCCTCTTTGAACTTCACCATCGACGACCCGACCGGCGTCGAGGCCCAGGCGCGGGCGCAAGCGATCGTGAAGGCTCAGGCCCAAGCGCAGGCCATCGCCCAAGAAGCGGGATTCTCGGTCGGCCGCCTGCTTTCCATCTCGACCAATTCCGCGCCGCAGCCGGTCTATTACGCCGCTAAATCCGCCACCTTGGGCATGGGCGGAGTGGACGTAGCGGCCCCGTCGCCGACGATCGAACCGGGCTCTCAGGAAGTTCAGGAATCGGTGACCCTTCAGTACGAGATAAGGTGATCTTTGGAGAGTGCACCGAGCGGGCCGTTTTTACCGTATAAACCTTGGACGTCTGCGCGGCCGTCTCTTGGGATTTCCCGGGCGCGTGTCGCATCAGCGGACCGAAATACAATAAAAATATGGAACAAACGCCAAGCAGGAAAGTAGTGATCTGGGTCGTGGGTGCGGCTCTCGTCGGCGGATTCGTCGGGTCGCTCGCAACGGCCTCGCCCGCTCGGGCGAGCGTCTGGAGCAGTATTTGGGATTTTTTCACCGGTAGTGCGGCGACCTCTACCGCACCGGCCGCTCAGGCGCCGGTCCAGCCCTACGTTTCCCGTTCCAGCTACGAACAGGCGGTCATCGACGCGGTGAAGAAGGCCTCGCCGTCCGTCGTTTCGATCGTCATTACTAAGGACCTGCCGGTATACGAACAATGTCCGACGAATCCTTTTTCCAATTTACCTCCGGAATTCCAGCAGTTCTTCGGCGGGAATCTCAACTTTTCCCAGCCCTGCCAAACGGGCACGACCTCCACTACGGTGGGCGGGGGAAGCGGCTTCATCATCTCTTCGGACGGCCTTATTTTGACCAATAAGCACGTCGTCTCCGATACGGGGGCGACCTATACCGTCGTATTGAACAACGGCGATAAATATCCGGCCAAGGTCCTGGCTCGCGATCCGAACCGCGACATCGCGGTCGTGAAGATAAATGCGACCGGTCTTCCGACCGTGGCTTTGGGCAATTCCGATTCGCTCGAGCTCGGCCAGACCACTATCGCCATCGGGAACGCCCTGGCTCAGTTCCAGAACACCGTTTCGGTCGGCGTCGTCTCCGGCCTTTCGCGGAGCATCACGGCTTCGGGAGCGACCTACGGTTCCGAGACGATCTCCGACGTGATCCAGACCGACGCCGCCATCAATCCGGGGAACTCCGGCGGACCGCTCTTGGATCTGAACGGAGACGTTATCGGGATCAATACCGCCATCGCTCAGGGGGCGCAGAACATCGGCTTCGCCATTCCGATCGACCAGGCGAAGAGCGATATCGCATCGGTCGAAAAGACCGGCTCCATCCAAACGCCTTACCTGGGCGTGCGATACCTGGTGGTGACGCCGAGCGTGGCCAAGTCCCAGAACCTGTCCGTCGATTACGGCGCGCTCCTCCGGGGCGATTCCCAGGGACCGGCCATTTTGCCGGGCTCTCCGGCCGATAAGGCGGGACTTAAGGCCGAGGACGTCGTTCTCGAGGTGAACGGCACGAAGTTGGACGCGACGAATAACACCCTCTCGAGCTTGATAGCGAACTACGCCCCGGGCGATACGGTCGCGCTGAAGGTGGAGCGGGGGGATCAGACCTTGAACATATCCGTCACGCTCGGCACCTTGCCAAAAACCATCCAGGAGTAGGACACTTCCTTCTCGCCCGAAAACACACTATCAAATCTCCCACCGAGGGATTTGCGCTCGCTCTCGGCCTCGCTCTTCCGCCCGACGAGCGGGATGCACAGCGCGACGAATGCTAGTTAGCGCTCAATGTGTGAGCTTGCTAATAGTCCCCAAGCCGCCTATAATTTTCTATAATTAATAAAGGAATGCCCAACTTTCAACGTTTCACCATCAAGGCCCAAGAAGCGCTCCAAGGCGCCCAGGAACTCGTGGCCCGCTACGGAAGCGGCGAGCTCAAGGCCCCGCATCTTCTGCTTTCGCTTTTGGACGACGAGCAAACGCTCGTGCGACCCATTCTCACCCGTTCCGGCGTGAGCTTGCCCGAGCTCGAGAAGGAGGCGACTTTGATGCTCGAACGCGCGCCGAAGATCGTCACGGGCGGCGGAGCGGTCGGCCAGCTCTACCTCTCCCAGGAGTTGATGCGCATCTTGGATAAGGCGGGCGAGATCGCCTTGAAATCAAAGGACGAGTACGTTTCCTGCGAGCATCTTCTTATCGCCATAATGGACGTGCCTTCGGCCGCCCAGGAGCTTTTGCTTCGCTTCGGCGCCAGGCGCGATGCCGTTTCCAAGGCGTTGAACCAGCTTAAGGGCGAGACCCACGTCACCGACGAGACCCCGGAAAGCAAATTCCAGGTCCTCGAGAAATACGCGGTGAACATTACGGAAAAGGCGCGCGACGGCAAGCTCGATCCGGTCATCGGCCGCGAGGAGGAACTGCGGCGCCTGATGCAGATCCTTTCCCGCCGCACGAAGAACAATCCGGTCCTCATCGGCGAACCGGGCGTCGGAAAGACCGCGATCGTCGAGGGCCTCGCCCAGCGCATCATCGCGGGCGACGTGCCGGAGTCGTTGAAGAACAAGGAGGTCATCATGATGGATATCGGGTCCCTCATCGCCGGGACCAAGTTCCGCGGCGAGTTCGAAGACCGCTTCAAGGCCTTTTTGAAAGAAGTCCAGCGCAGCGAGGGGAGGATCATCCTCTTCATCGACGAGATCCACATGATCGTCGGCGCGGGCACGGCCGAGGGATCGCTCGACGCGTCGAACCTTTTGAAGCCGCCTTTGGCCCGCGGCGAGCTCCACGCCATCGGCGCGACGACGCTCAAGGAGTATCAGCGCTATATCGAAAAAGATGCGGCCCTCGAACGCCGTTTCCAGCCGGTCTTCGTCGACGAGCCGTCGGTGGACGACTCCGTCGCGATCTTGCGCGGCCTCAAGGAGAAGTACGAGATGCACCACGGCTTGAAGATCACGGACGATGCCCTGCAGGCGGCCGTGAACCTCAGCGCGCGCTACATTACCGACCGCTTTTTGCCGGACAAGGCCGTTGACCTGATCGACGAAGCGGCCGCCGCGCGGCGTTTGGAATCCGACAGCGTTCCGGCGGACATCGAACGGGTGCGCCGGGACGTGACCCGCCTCGAGGTGGAGCGTTCTGCCCTCATAAAGGAAAAAAGCCGGGCAAAATCGAAACAGGAGCGCCTGAAGGGAGTGGAGGCGAATTTGAAAAAACTGAAGGCGGAGGATAACCGCCTCACGAAGCAATGGACGGCCGAAAAGAGCGGCATCCACGATCTGCACGGTCTCCGGCGCACCGTCGAGGACCTGAAGCGCGAGGCCGAGACCGCCGAACACGAGGGGGATTTCGACCGGGTGGCCGCCATTCGTTACGGCGAACTACCGAAAGCGGAAAAGAAGTACGCCGAAGCGGAAGCGGCCGGCAAGGGCGGCGTGAAGGAAAAGCGTTTCATTAAGGAAGTGGTCGACGAAGAGGATATCGCCGCCGTGGTCTCGCGCTGGACGGGCATCCCCGTGTCGCGCATGCTCGAGTCCGAAATGCAGAAGCTTGCCCGCATCGAAGACGTTCTCGATGGACGGGTGATCGGCCAAAAGGAGGCCATCGAGGCGGTCGCGCGTTCTTTGCGTCGCAGCCGGGCCGGCCTCGCCGACGCCGATCGGCCGGCCGGTTCGTTCATGTTCCTCGGGCCGACGGGCGTGGGAAAGACCGAGCTGGCGCGGGCGCTGGCCGATTTCATGTTCAACGACGAGAAGGCCCTGGTCAGGATCGATATGTCCGAATATATGGAACGGCACGCCGTTTCGCGGCTGATCGGTTCCCCGCCGGGTTACGTGGGTTATGAAGAGGGCGGCCAGCTCACCGACGTCGTGCGCCACCGGCCCTACAGCTTGGTTCTCTTCGACGAGATCGAAAAGGCCCATCCCGAGGTCTTCAACCTGCTTTTGCAGATACTCGATAACGGCCGCCTCACGGACGCGAAAGGCAAGACCGTCAATTTCAAGAATACCGTCATTATCTTGACGTCGAACGTCGGGAGCGAGTATTTCCGCGAGATGTCCGGTTTGGGCTTCAAGTTCGGCGAGAACGGACGCGAGCTCGAAGAAAAAGAGGAAAATTTCCGCGGCAAGGTGATGGAATCCCTCCGCGAGACCTTCAAACCGGAGTTCTTGAACCGCTTGGACGAGATAGTCGTTTTCAACGCTCTTACGCCCAAGGATATCGCTTCTATCGTCGACATTCAGATTGACGAGGTCAAGGAACGCTTGGCGGCGAGAGGAATAACCCTTAACATTAGGCCGGAGGTCAAAAAGTACCTGGTCAGTAACGGTTTCGATCCGAATTATGGCGCCCGACCCATAAAGCGTCTCATTCAGAAAGTTATCGTCGATGCCCTGGCGGAAAAAATAGTGAGCGGCCTCCTTAAAGATGGTGAGAAAGCTAATATCGTCATTAACCGCGAAAACCGGGTGGAGGTTACTCGTTAAGACCGCCGTCGGCTTCCTTGCCCTGCTTCTGGCCGGGCTTTTGGAATTTAACTTCTGGGGCATTCTGGTCTTTCTTGCTGTTTCGGCCTGGATCTATTTCACGGAAACCACCCTGCGGACCGCCCGGCGAAGCTATTTCACCCTTCTCGCCCTTTGGGCTTGGGGGGCGGGGGCCGCGACCTTCGGAATCGCTTTTTATTTGGTGGCGGTCGTCTATGCCGTTCTTTTGTATTCCTGGCTGGGTGATGTGCGGCTTTTATGGGCGGATCGGGCCGTCGTTGCCGGAGTGGGCGAGGCCGGGCTCTTTGCCGCTCTTGCGGCGACGACCTTTTACCTTTTCCCCGGTCCGACGACCGCTTCTTTTTGGGGAGACCTCGGCTTTTTGGTCGCCAATTTCGCCTTTTCGGCCGTTCTGGTCCGCGAAGTGTTCCGGTTCGAAACGGGGCATTTTCCCCGGCGCGAGCGCTTGGCCGCTTGGGCCGGCGGCCTTATCCTCGCCGAAATGGCCGCCATCCTTGTTTTTCTGCCTTTGGGGTATTTGAACGCCGCGGCGGTTCTAACCCTGATCTTTATCGTCCTCCGGGACATCCTTTTGGCCCATTTCCGGGGCCACCTGAAAATTGGCTTGGTATTCCGGGAAATAACCATTTTGGTGGTCTTTTTGGTGCTGATTTTCTCCATCGTTCCCTGGGTCTTGCAGTAGGCGGTCACGAATGGACTATCCGGCGCCGATAAGCGTAGTAACACCTAAAATGCCCGTTCGTTATAGTAATTGAAGCCAAAAGGACTTGATTTTACCTGAGGTTTCATGTATTTTGGTATAAAAGCTTAAGTTAGCTTGGAAGTGAGGCCAGCTAACGGATACAGGAGCGCTTCGATTGAATTGAGCGCTTCCTATCTCCTTAATCCGGCCGCCTCATGGCGGCCTTGGATTTGCTCGAAGGGGGTAGGGGGTGGCCAATTCAACCGAAGCTTTCTTGCCGTTACAACAGCGCCTTGCCTTCAAGCAAGGCGCTGTTCGTTGAGATACTAATAGGTCGGCTCCGCAGTCCTCCGCCGCTTATCCTCACTTGAGCGGGGGTCGAAAAGGCGCGCGAGCAATGGCCTCCCTGAAATCCCCAAAGGTCGACGGCTTAAGCGAAAGCTTGAGTCGACAAGTCGAAATAAAAAAACAGTCAAAAACGAAACGGACCAAAACGAACTCAAATAAGGACGAGCAACTTATTGATGTTTTTATGGTTCGTATAAATCAATCAGAAATGAGTAATTTCAGTCGAAAGGCTGTTGCAGTAGGTTTGGCTCTCACCACGGCCGCTTGGCTCGCGGGTGCAGTGCTTCCGGCCTCTGCGCAGACCTCGGCCGCGACGATCGCGACCTTGATGGCCCAAATTCAGGCCCTCCAGGCGCAACTCACGGCTTTACAGGGCGGCAGCACGGGCTCATCCGTCACCGCGTCTTACAACTATACCCGCGACCTCACCGTGGGCAGCCAAGGCGCTGACGTGACCGCGTTGCAGCAAATGTTGGTCGCGCAGGGCGACCTCTCCATGCCTGCGGGCGTGGCGTACGGCTACTTTGGTGGTCTCACCAAGGCGGCTTTAGCCAAGTATCAGGCGGCGAACGGCATCAAGCCGGCCTCCGGATTCTTTGGCCCGATCACTCGCGCTTACGTGGCGGCTCACACGAGCTCCACTGGTACGGGTACGGGGACGACAGGGACGGGGACGGTTGTTCCGACGGGCTCCGGCCTGGCGGTCAGCCTCGCCTCGACCAACCCGGTTGGTACTAACATAGCGACCGGAGCGGTCAATCAGAAGATGCTTTCGCTCAACTTCACCGCCGGCTCTCAGGCCGTCACGGTGACGAGCTTGCAGCTCGTTCGGGGCGGACTTTCTCAGGATAGCGATCTTTTGAACGTCTACCTCTATCAGGGCGGCCAGCGCCTCGCGACGAACATGGGCATCAGCAATGGTGTCGTGAACTTCAACCAGGCGAGCGGACTCTTCACGGTTCCGGCCGGTCAGACGGTCACGATCGACGTGACGGCTGACATCGCGAACGCTTCGAACACGGGCCACATCATCACGCTCTCGTTGGCTTCGGCCACGTCCGTGACGGCTTCGGCCCAGGTCTCGGGCTCCTTCCCGATCACTGGCAACGCGATGACCATCGCGAACGTAACTTTGGCTTCGCTTAACTTCACGAACTCTTCGGTCGGCACTTCGTCGGCCTCAGCCGTGAACGTTAACGCCGGCCAGACGCACAACGTCGTTGGTACCTTCACGCTCCAGGCGGGCAGCGATCCGGTCAAGATCTCGAGCATTCGCTTCACGGAAGCGGGTAGCATCCCGACGCAGTACCTCCAGAACATTCAGCTCTGGAACGGCTCCACGCAGGTTGGCGGCACTCTTCAGACGATGAACGGCAATATTGCCTACTTCGATCTCTCGAGCGCTCCGTTGATGCTTGCGGCGGGCCAGACGGCTGCCCTCACGCTCTATGCGGATGTGACGGCTGGCGTCGGCTACTACTTCCAGTTCACCATCCAGCAATCGTCTGACATCCAGGCGGTTGACACGATGTACAATGTGGGCATCGGTGCGACTGCCGTTACTTA
>JAMCRC010000009.1 GCA_023380415.1 Patescibacteria group bacterium
TCATCGCGCCCTTCGAGGGCATATTCCAGAATTGGAACCTGGGAAGCGGTATGGTCGTCGATTGGGTGGTCTTTTCGGCCATCATCGCCTACCTCATAGTCTATTTCGTGATCAAGAACGTCTATTTTCACGAGAAGCGGGAGATGAAGAAATAAAGAGCGACGGGATTTGACGCCGCTTTAGAAGCGGCGCTATTTTTATATGAACAACAAAAGAACCTTGAAAAGGAGGTATTGATGGACTGGCTTTCGACGGTTTACGCGCTGGGGGCGAGCGTTGCGGTCTTGCTGCTTTTCTTGGCGACGATAAGATTTTTGGACTTCCGATCAATGCGGGCCGTCCGCTGTTCCTATCGCCCGTGGTTCGGTTTCGACCGCCTGACCAAGCGGTATTTCCCGGTCATAATAAAGATCGACGGCCGGGCGGCGGAAAAGCGCATGAAATTCCGCCGGGTTCGGTTCGGCAGCGCCGATGAGGCCGTTTCCAAGGCGCAAGAAATAATGCGCGAACTGCGTTATATCGAAGACGACGAACGGGCGGCCGACCGCAAAGCGGAAGAGGCGATGGTCGCCGACCTGGACATCAGATCCCTGATAGAGAATGCTCAGCGGAAACGCTGAGCATCATTTTTATGGCGCCCGAAGAGGCGCTTTATCTTTTGTGCCCGGGGCGGGGGAATCTCGCGTCGCTCTTCGCCTTGCCACGGCGGCTCAGGGCTCCCACGAACCCATCGGTTCGTGTACTCCGCCACGAGGAAACTCCCGTTTCCCCGACCCCTTTCCCGTTCGACCCCGCAAGGGATGATGGATAAAAAAACGCGCACTAAGCGCATTTGATCTATCGGTGCCCGGGGCGGGGGTCGAACCCGCATGACCTTGCGATCACAGGATTTTGAGTCCTGCGCGTCTGCCAATTCCGCCACCCGGGCAGATTTTCGTTGAGAATAACACAGAAAAATTGTATAGTAAATATGATCCATGGCTCGCATCATCTCCGTTTTCAATCAAAAGGGCGGGGTGGGGAAGACCACTACGTCCATCAATCTGGCCGCTTATCTCGCGATGCTCGGCAAGAAGGTTTTGATCGTCGACTTCGATCCGCAGTACAACGCGACGATGGGCTTGGGAGTACGCCACGAGGCGGACCAGACCATTTACCACGCCCTTCTCGCGGGCCTGGCGCCCGAACGGGCGATCAAGCCGACATACCTGTCTAATCTTGAGTTGATACCGGCCTCGGCCGATCTGGCCGGGGCGCTCGTCGAGCTCGTGGAATTGCCGGAACGCGAATGGTATTTGAAGAATTTCCTGGACCGGGTCCGCGATTGGTACGATTTCGTCTTCATCGATCTCGGTCCCAGTTTGAACCTGCTCACCGTGAACGGTCTCACGGCTTCGGACGAAGTACTCGTTCCGATCCAGTGCGAGTATTTGAGCTTGGAAGGTTTGAGCCAGCTGCTTCAGACCGTGGACCTCGTTAAGAGCAACCTGGGACATGAAATAAGATCCGTCTCGGCGCTTCTTACTATGTACGACAAGCGCGAACGTCTCTCCCGGGAGATCGCCCGCGAAGTGCGGCGGCGATTCCCGTACAAGGTATTCGATTCGGAGATACCGCGTTCGGTGGCCCTCGCCGAGGCACCCAGTTTCCAAAAACCGATCATGCTCTATGCGCCCCAAAGCCCCGGTGCCTTGGCCTACGAGCTTTTGGCCAAAGAGATCCTGGGTGAGGCCCCATTACCGTCATCATTCGATCTTGATCATTCCGGCACATCACCCGTCTTCGGGATCTAACGGCCAATTAAAGAATAAACAAAAGCGGATGGCGTCCCGGCGAGAGAAGCTCTCGGAGACGAAAAAGCTCGGTCCCGCCGTGAGGCGGGTTTTTCGTTGAGAGCGCAGGGCGCGGCTCGCCGCCGGAGCGAGCCGATGCCCGGTTCTCGAGCGGGACGCCATTCGCTTAAACCCTGGACAAGTTGTGGATTGACCCGAGGGGTCGATATGCTATCATTCCCTTGGTTCCTGTCGATGTAAGGTGCGTCGGTTTCGGGGCGGAAAGGACTGCAGCCCGGAAGCTTCGGAGGCGGCGTATTTTAATAAGGCAGCGAGCTACACAGCAGCTGTGTTTCCTAAAGCAGAGGAAGGCGAGATAGGAACGCCAAGCGCCTTAAGTACTTCATACTTCGAGTTGCTCTTTATTTCATCTTTATTTTAAAGTCCTCGAAGTTCTTTTTGAAGGAAAAAACGGTGCCGGTGTTTTTGTCTCCGCCCCTCTGTTTTAGTGTTTATAGATGCGCTGATATTGCCGATACCTATGCCGACTATGCTGATGCCAGTATCCGTATTATCAGCATAGGTATCAGCGGAATCAGTGTACAATGTCCTGCGATAAGGGAGAATTATTTATATAATTGGTGTAATATTTAACAAATGGCAGTAGGTAATGGTCTTTCATCTTTGATACCGAAAAAGAACGAGCCGGGCGCGCCCGCTCCGGCCCACCAAGTGCCGGTTTCCGCTCCTCAGGAGGAGCGGCCTTATTTCACGCAGAACGTTCGGCCAAACGCGATGCCGGCGCATCAGCCGGAAAATTCCCGGCCGCAGCCGGTTTCCCAGCACCATGTCTCGCCCCAGGCGCCGAAGCCGCAGCGGAGCGGCGAGATGATCTACCAGCTCGAAACGGAAAAGATCCATCCGAACCCATATCAGCCGCGGGCCGAATTTTCGGACGAGGGGCTCCAGGAACTGGCGGCCTCGATCCGCGAGTTCGGCATCCTTCAGCCGCTGGTCGTTTCCAAAGCGACCAAAGAGACCGACACCGGCGCCGATGTCGAATACCAGCTCATTGCCGGAGAAAGGCGTCTTCGGGCCGCAAAAATGATAGGCCTGGAGCGCGTGCCGGCCATCGTGAGGCAAGCGGACGGCCCGCGCCACAAGCTCGAAATGGCGCTCATAGAGAACATCCAGCGCCAGAATTTGAATCCGGTCGAGACCGCCCGGGCCTATTCCCGACTGCAGGACGAATTCAACCTGACCCAGCGGGAGATCGCCGTCCGGGTCGGCAAAAGCCGCGAGGCGGTCGCCAATACATTGCGTCTTTTGAACCTGCCGAGCGCCGTCCAATCCGCGCTTTCCGAGGGAAAGATAAACGAATCCCAAGCCCGGACCCTTTTGGGTATCGCGAGCCCGGAAGAGCAGTATCGGGTATTTCAGAACATCCTCGCCGGGAAAATGACGACCGTGCGGGCCGTGAAAGGCGAGGTGGAAAAAACGCGGGCCCTGGACCCGGAATCGTCCTATTGGGCCAAACGCTTCGAGGACAATCTGGGTTCGCCGGTCAAGGTATCCAAAGACGGATCGAAGGGCAGGATAACCGTGGACTTCAATTCCGATGGCGAATGGCAAACGCTCACCGAAAAGCTCGGCGGTCCGGCGGAATAGGCCTCAAGAGATTATCCGGGAGCCCACTTCCTTCGTGGACGGTATCTTCTTCAAGGAGACCGTCATTTTTTCTATCTTCGCTTGAGGGATGACGGGCGTGCGGACCGTGACCGTGCCGAACTTTTGCCGGGCATCCGTTTGGCTGTTCAAAAAAGTGATGTTTATCTTGTTCCGCGCGAAAACGTCCGTCACCTCCTTGAGGAATCCTGGCTGGTCGACGTTCACAATTCGGAATTCCACGCCCAGAGGACCGGACTTCTTCCGTAGGGCGCTCGCGCTCTCCTTGAGCTTGCTCCGAATGTGCTTTTTGGCCATCTCGGTCTTGGTGAATTGGAGCCAGTCCTCGGACGGCTTCTTGCCTTTTTGGGTGACTATCTCGACGATATCGCCGGAATGAAGCTCGGTCGTGAGCGGCATTATTTTCCCGTTCACCTTGGCGCCCACACACGTATCGCCGATCGCCGAATGGATCTGATAGGCGAAATCGACCGGCGTGGCTCCGGCCGGAAGGTCGATGACGTCGTTCCCGGGCGTAAAGACGAAGATGCGGTCCTTGAAGAAATCGATCTTCACCGCTTCCAGGAACTCCTTTTGGGTCGCAAAGGCCTTTTGCCAGTTTTGGAGCTGCTGCACCCAGATGAGCTCTTTTTTGCTGTTCACGCCCTTCCAGCCTTCCATCTTCTTGGAGGATTTCTTAACCTGCTCGTAGGCCCAGTGGGCGGCGATGCCGAGTTCGTTCTCCTCGTGCATCTCCTTGGTTTTTATCTGGACCTCGAGAACTTTCCCGTCCATAGCGAAAACGGTGGTATGCAAGCTGCGGTAGCCGTTCGCCTTCGGCCTCGCGATATAGTCCTTGAATCTGCCGGGCATCGGCTGCCATAGGCTGTGAATGGCCCCGAGCGCGGCATAGCATTCGGCTACGGTCCCGACGATGATGCGCAAGGCCACGAGGTCGTAGATCTCCGATAGGTTCATATTGTGGCGGAGCAGTTTCTTGTACAAGCTGTAGTAACGTTTGGCCCGGGCGTCCACCGCGACGGGGCGGATATCGTGGGCTCCGAGCTCCCGCCGGACGATTGGAAGGACGCGGTTCATGTAATCCTGGCGTTCCTCGTAGGTATCTTTGATCTCGCGAAGGAGCCATTTGTATTCGGTGGGGTAGAGATAGGGGAAAGCCATGTCCTCAAGCTCGCCCGAAAGCTTCTGCATTCCGAGGCGGTAGGCCAAGGGAGCGTAAATATCGACCGTCTCGCGGGCGAAGATCTCCTGGCGCTCTTCCGGCAGGTAGCGGAGCGTCCGCATGTTGTGGAGGCGGTCAGCGAGCTTGATGATAAGGACCCGCAGGTCTTGGGCGAAAGCGATTATGAACCGGCGGAAATCCTCGGCGTTCTGGTTCTGATACTGGAGGGTCTTGAGCTTGGTGAGGCCCTCGACCAGGAAGACGATCTCTTCGCCGAATTCCCTTCGGATATCTTCGAGGGTGACGGCCGTGTCCTCGGCTACGTCATGGAGCAGGGCCGCGGCGACGGAGTCGTCATCGAGCCCCCAATCCTTGACGGATTCGGCGACCGCGAGGGGATGGGTGATGTACGGCTCGCCGCTCAGGCGCTTGGCATCCTCGTGCGCCAAAGCCGCAAGGTCGTAAGCCCGGCGCACTACGCCTTCTTTGGGATATGATTGGAGCCATTCCGTTCCGGTCATATGGAAATGATATTCTTGTCCG
>JAMCRC010000010.1 GCA_023380415.1 Patescibacteria group bacterium
CCGCGGAAGTATTTCGAGACGGTGATATTCACCGCCTCGAAATACTTCCGCGGACAATTGGGGACGCCGGATCGCGAACGGAGCGCCAGGCACATGATCGAGCGCGTCGTTAAGGTCCTCCGCTCTTGGGGCGAGAAGAACGGCTACTTCGTTTCCGCCGCCCAAGCGCAAATATTCGACGACGAACTGACCAACCTCCTCGTCTACCAGAAGGGTTCCTTCAACAGTCCGGTCTGGTTCAATGTCGGTTCGCAACCCGAACCGCAATGTTCGGCCTGTTTCATTCTTTCGGCCAAGGACGACATGCGCGACATCCTGGATTGGATCAAGACCGAGGGCATGATCTTCAAGGGCGGTTCCGGCACCGGCATCAATCTTTCGAATCTCCGCTCGAAGCGCGAACAGCTTTCGAAGGGCGGCTACGCTTCCGGTCCGGTTTCGTTCATGCGCGGCGCCGATTCCGTCGCCGGCATGATAAAATCGGGCGGCACGACCCGCCGCGCGGCCAAGATGGTCGTTCTCGATATCGACCATCCCGATATGATGGACTTCATCAAGGTGAAGGCCGAGGAAGAAAAGAAGGTCCGGGCTCTCGCGGCGGCGGGCTACAACATGGCGGACCTGAACAACGAGGCCTGGAACTCTATCCAGTATCAGAACGCGAACAATTCCATCCGCATCACCGACGATTTCATGGAAGCGGTGGAGCGCGACGGCGACTGGCAGACCCGCTTCCGGGTTTCCGGGAAAGTAGCGGACACTTACAAGGCCCGCGAGGTTTTGGACTCCATCGCTCAGGCGGCCTGGGAGTGCGGCGATCCGGGCGTGCAGTTCGATACCATCATCAACAAGTGGCACACCTGCCCGAATTCCGGACGCATCAACGCCTCGAATCCGTGCAGCGAGTACATGCACCTCGACGATTCGGCCTGCAATCTGGCCTCCATCAATCTTTTGAAGTTCTTGAACGAGGACGGGACATTCGACGTCAAGGGGTTCAAGCAGGCCGTGGACGTTTTCATTCTGGCCCAGGAGATCATCGTCTCCGGCTCGTATTATCCGACCGAGAAGATAACTAAGAACGCCAAGGACTTCCGCGAGCTCGGCCTCGGTTTCGCCAATCTGGGCGCGCTTCTTATGACCAAGGGGCTGGCCTACGATTCGGACGAGGCTCAGGCCTGGTCCGGCGCCATAGCGTCCCTTATGTCCGGCGAGGCCTATAAAATGTCGGCCCAGATAGCGGCCCGGACCGGTCCTTTTGCGGGCTTTGCCGTGAACCGCGAGCCGATGCTCGATGTCATTAAAATGCACGGCGAAGAGGCCCATAAGGTGAATTCGGCCCTCCTCGGCGACAAGAAATTGGCCGCGGAAGCGGTGCGGGTTTGGGACGAGGCCCATGCGGAGGGCGAAAGGAACGGCTACCGCAATTCCCAAGTGACGGTCATCGCGCCGACCGGCACCATCTCGTTCATGATGGATTGCGATACGACCGGCATCGAGCCCGCCTTTTCTCTGGTCACGATGAAGCAGCTCGTGGGCGGCGGCTGGATGAAGCTGGTGAACGCCGGCATCCCGCTCGTCTTGAAGCGTTTGGGCTACGAATCGGAGGAGATAAAGACCATCGCCGACCATATTCTTGCGACCGGCACGGTGGAAGGTGCGCCCGGATTCAAGGAAGAACATCTGCCGATATTCGATTGCGCGGTGCGTCCGGCGAGCGGCACTCGCTCGATATCCTGGAGGGGCCACGTGCGCATCGTCGGTGCGGTCCAGCCGTTCATCTCGGGCGCCATTTCGAAGACGTTCAATATGGCGAACGACGTGACCAAGGAAGAGATCGAGGAGGCCTACGTCATGGCCTGGAAACTCGGCATCAAGGCCTTCGCCGTTTATCGCGACGGCTCCAAAGGCACTCAGCCCCTGAGCACTTCCGAAAAGAAGAACGAGAAGAAGAACGAAAAAGGCGGCGATGGCGCGACCCGCCACCGGCTGCCCGTAACGCGCTCTTCCGAGACCCACAAGTTCTCGATCGTCGGACACGACGGATACCTGACCTACAGCATGTACGAGGACGGAGCGCTCGCCGAGGTCTTCATCCGCATGTCGAAGCAGGGGAGCACGCTCGCGGGGCTCTTGGACGCCTTCGCCATATCCGTCTCCATGGCCCTTCAGTACGGCGTGCCGTTGAAGGACCTGGCCCACAAGTTCATCTACACGCGCTTCGAACCGGCCGGATTCACCGAGAATCCGGAGATCAGGATCGCGACGAGCATCATCGATTACATCTTCCGCTATCTCGCTTTGCGCTTCCTCGGTCCGGATGAGCTCGCAGAGTTCGGCATGAATCCGAGCCTCGAAGCGCACGAGGAACATAACGTGAAATTGGAGGCCCCCAAAACGGTCGTAGTGGAGGCCCGACCGGCGCATATCGAGAGTGAAGCCAATGGTGGAGGCGAATCGCTCTATTCGGCGAAGCAGCGGACGGGGACGGTCCTTGCGGAAACGGTCTGCAAAAAGTGCGGGGGCATGATGGTCCGCACCGGCACTTGCATGACCTGCCTGCAATGCGGCAGTTCGTCCGGCGGCTGCTCGTAATTTCGAAGAAAGAAGGACCCGCCTCATCGGGAAAGGGATCGGGGCGCATGTCTGTTTGGCAATTTAGAGCGATTGTGGTATTAGAATATATAGTTGTTTAACCCGGGAGGACAAATGCGAACATTCGTAGATGGTCTCGAATTGCTTCCGCGGACCGAAAAGATATGGCTGCGCAAGCAAAGGCGAAAGAACCGGGAGCGCGTTAGGAATACGCTCTCGAGCCGGTTCCTGCGGTTCCAGTAAGAGGTCATTCGGGGATCGCTGGACGATACGCTTTTCGCCGTTACCTTGGGAGCGCGGCGCGAAAGGATCGCCATCGGCGCTCTGCATATTTTGAAGAAGGACGGGCGTCTGGTCCGCATCATCCCGACCGTAAAGTTCAGTTGGGCCGATCTGGTGGAAGACATCGATATATACGCGGTCTATTTGGCTAACGGTCGTTTGGCCGTTGCGAAACTTTCGATCGGAGGTCCGAGCGACGCCGCAGAGAGGACCCTGAAGCATCCCGATAACGTCGTCATCACGGTGCTCGGCACGGAAAGCGAGCACGAGATGGCCGACATTATCGCCGGTGCGTTGGGTATTTAGCGCCTTCTATACGAAGGCGCCTTTTCTTGAAACCGGGCGGGATACGGCCTAAAATTGCGATAAGTCCAAAAGGAGGTGCACATTGAAAAATGTTTGGATAGGATTATTGGCGGCGCTCTGCCTCAATTGCGGCTTGGCGCAGGCTCAAACGGAAGACACGGTCGTAATTCGGGCCAAATATCACTTGGAAATAACGAACCTGTCGTTCTTTAGCGGCGTCTTGGTCTGGCTCGGCCGGCGGGTCGGCGTCGTTCCCGATACGCTCGAGTACCGCGAGACGGACGTCGTTCCGGCAGGGAAGGACGATGCTTTCGATATGTCCCTTTGCGACCGCTCGGGCAAGATATGGCTTCAGGTATTTTCCGACACTTCGCGTCCGTCGTTCATCGATCCGCCCAGATTTCCCCTTCAGGACCTGAAAAAGGCGGCCTTTGGAGCGGATGTCATCCGATTCGTCGCGGGCATCCGTGACTTCTTCCATGGCGATTCGCTGGATTCGTTCCATGACCGGTTCTTTCTTTGGAAGAAGACCATAGATTTTTCCGTCGCCCGGGATTCGGTCCATCCCTTGCTCTACAAGATATCGAGCGTCGATTCGAGCGGGGAACCGTACATTCTAGGGAGCGTTCTGGTGAGTTGTTCGGGGGGTCTCACGATCTATCCGTGGATGAAACTGGACCTTTTGAAGGCCGGTGCGACCGTCATTCTGGAGATGGACCGTTTGGAGATAACGAGAAAATAATCGCGGGGTTCTGCTTGCCAGAACCCCGATTTTTAAATAAAGACATCCCGGCTCCGCGAGATGAACGACGTTAGAACCTCCGTTTTGGCACAAAGAGGGGATAAGCGGTTCGCTATGGCGAGCGGATGGTAAGGCGGCCGAATGCGCTATTACGGCGGGCAGTCGGGTCGGTGTATAATCTATAAATGCAAAAAATAACCCCGTTTTTATGGTTCGACGAAAATGCCGAAGAGGCCGCTGATTTCTATGCGTCCGTTTTCCCGAACTCGAGGATATCGGGCGTCGCGCGCTCATCGGCCGACACTCCTTCCGGCCCCAAAGGATCGGTTTTAACCGTCAGTTTCGAGCTGGACGGGAATAAATTCATGGCCTTGAACGGCGGAGACCGCTTCAAGTTCAATGAATCGGTATCTTTCGTTATCACATGTAAGGACCAATCGGAAATAGATTATTTTTGGAGCAAGCTTTCGGCGGTGCCGGAGTCCGAGCAATGCGGTTGGCTGAAGGATAAATTCGGCCTCTCCTGGCAGGTGGTGCCGGAAAATATTGGAGGCCTGCTCAAGGAAGAGAAGGCGATGCAGGCGCTGCTTAAAATGAAAAAGATCGATATCGCCGCCTTGGAATCGGCAGGGCGCTGATATTCGCTCCGGTGGTACCGCTCCGCGGCCACCGTTCGCCTCGGAGAAACAAACGACTCCGGTGGGGAGCTCCGCTCCCACCATCGCTCGCTCGGAAATTCAACGGCTCCGGTGGTACGGCTCCGCCGCCACCGGGGCTGCGCTCGGAAATTAAAAAGCGCCCGTTAGGCGCTCTTTAATTTCACTCGCTTGCTCCGGTGGTAGGATTCGAACCTACGACCATCTCCTTAACAGGGAGCCGCTCTACCGCTGAGCTACACCGGAATATCGTTGTCTTTTGGACAACGTCTCCATTATATAAAAACTGAGTTGTCTGTAAAGAATGCGTTCAACGGACAGGGTTGCGGAGCGATCCCTGCCGGATATCGCCCCTGTTGACATTTTGGTCGGAGTATAGTAATCTCTAAACCACTGGGGATTTAGTCGGATTTCTAGTAGCTATCAACAACACATGACGGGAAAGATAAAAACTTTGACGGATCGTGGTTTTGGTTTCATCACCCGCGAGGGTGAGGCCAAGGACCTCTTCTTCCACTCAAAGGATTTGAACGGCGTGGCGTTCGACGATCTTAAGGTGGGCGACGAGCTCTCTTTCGATCTCGTGGACACCGATAAGGGTCCGGCCGCGAAGAACGTTCAGCGCGCCTAAGCGCGAAAAAGCCGCCCTTCGGGGCGGCTTTTTGTTTTAAATAAAGGGCATCCACCGCGGGGCATCGAATCCTTTCGTTGCCTCGCTGGCTCGGCAATAAAAATATCCCGTCGGGCGGAAGGCCGCGACGGGATCTTGGTTTGGAGGAGGGGATGAGCCCCGTACGTTCTCAGTAACTGACGGTCAATATCAGCGTTCCAGTGTAGGCGCCGGTCGGGGTGGCGGCCGGGATCGAGGCAATGGTGCCTCCCGCCCAGAGATAATAATCGCCTCCGCTCGAAGCTGTCACCGTGTTGCCGGTCGTAAGGATAGTTGCTCCGGTCTGGGTGTTGACGGTATTTCCGGCTACGCTGGGCGTCCAGGCAATGTTGGTCGAACCGTTCGTAATGCTGGTCGAGGACCAGGCAACCGTGACCACCTGCGAGGCGGGAGCGGATGTCAGGGTCGCGGCTCCGGCGCTTGCGCCGCCCGTGACCGGGTCGACAGTGATGCTCGTGGTTCCTTGCACCTGGCTGCCGAAGTCAAGCATGCGCGTTACGTTGAGCTGCATCGAAGGGGCGACGGTGAGATTGACGTCCATCGTCTGGCTGGCCGACTGGGTTTGAGCCGAGGCCGGCGGAGAAACGACGGAGAATAAAAGCAATACCGCAAATAACAACAAGCCAACCCTCTTCATGGGTTTTCCCTTTCTGTTTTGTGAACGAACTGTCCTCGAAATGATAATCTAGAACGCACGGGCGTCAAGCCCGGAGATCCTGGCTCCCGATAAGGGACTCAATTCCCGTTCCCTTTCCAGAGGGACGTTCCCATATCCACGCGCCCGCCTTCGAACTTAACGCCTTCGCGGACGAGGAGTGCTCTCTTTCGCTTCAGGCCGCCCCTCGCGGAGTAGCCAGTGAGCGCACCCGTGGAAGCGACGACCCGGTGGCAAGGCACCTTCGGGGCGTAAGGATTCGTCTTCATGAAAAACCCGACGGCCCGGGCCGCGCCGGGGCGTCCCGCAAGGCGCGCCAGCTCGCCGTACGTCGTTACCTTGCCTTTCGGGATGCGCCGCGCCGCCTTGTATACCTCGCCGCGGAACGCCGTTTCTTTTTCCATTTCTTTTAGAATAATCTTGGATTTCCGTTCTCCTTCCGTTTGCTCACCTTGCGGTCGATCATTTTTTGAGGTCTTGGACCCTGACCCGCCATTTTTTGCCTATCTTGAATCCCGGGAGTTTACCTTCCCGGCACCATTCGAGCACGGTCCGCTCCGTCACGCCGAAGAATTTGGCGAGCTTGGGCGCATCGTAAATGCCGGTCTCTTTTGCCATCGACACTGAGATTATACCACGCCGCCGGTTGAATTCCGCCCGTTTTTCCGATATAACCATAGCGAGTTAGTACCGGACCTTGGGTCCGTTTAACAAAGGAAAAATGGAGGTAGTCGGTGAAAAATTCTTGGAAGGTCTTCAATGACAACGCGTCCTATGCGGCCTTTGCCGCGGGCGTGGCGATCGGAGTCATCCTTTTCTTCAAGGAGAGGGATCGGATGGCGCCCGCCATATTCTTTTATTCATGCATCGGGGCCGCTTCGACCTATTGGCTCATGGGCTCGGCGATGATATTTTGGTATGCGATCCTGGAAGGCGTTGGGATCCTGCGCGCCAAATTCTCCGCGGATCCGGCCTTCGACGACGTGGTGAAGACGGCGATCCTGATGCTCATCGCTACGGCCGGTGCGACGATCGGCGGACCGATCACGGCCTATTTCACGAGCGACGAGTATAACGCCAAAGCGACCATCCACCGCGCCGCCGCGGAAAAGGAGGTAGTATGCCAGAATACAAATATTTGATCACTCTGCCGGTCGAAGGGCACGAAGCCAATATTCTTTTGGGAATAATGGATGCTATAGCTAATGTGACCGGATTACCGGCCCCGTATAGCACGGGACTCGGTCCGCATCTCACGTTCCACCGGCCGATCCAAGGTCTCCCGGAGAAAAGGCTGATAGCTTTGGTCCACGATGCCGCCAGAAGGATGAAGCCGTCCGTGGCGAGAGCGAGTACGCTCTATCCCTTTGGGAAGCAGTACGTCGTAATGCCCGTCTATGCGACTCGGACGCTCGCGAAGACTTGGCTTACGATGACCGATATTGTTTTCAGCTTACCTGAATACATTCCCGGTACTTACGACGACGATAATATGCTCCACATCACTTTAGCCCGGCACACTTCGAGGGTTTTCGACACTGCTTGGCCTCTAATACGGAAGATGTACGTGCCGAGCCTCAGCATCCCTCTCCGGAGGATCGAGGTCTACCGCAAGCCGGTGAGCCAATACGGCAAATGGGAGCGGGTGGTCTTCGTCCCGTTCGGCGATCGTTGGTAGAGTCATCTTTGTAAGCCGCCCTTAGGGACGGCTTTTTATTTTCCGTCCAAAATTATGCGGCACATTTATTTGACCAATCAACGTAATTGTGTTATTCTGTCAGACAGAAAAAACCTTGAAAAGGAGGCAGACGATGCAGAAGTTCCATAAGTTCGTGATTTATTTCACGCTGGGCCTGGTCGTTCTCGTATTGGCCGCAGCGGTGCTCACGCCGTCCGGAAAGCTCGAGAGACGGCAGAGCGAGATCGGCGGCGAAATGGTTGCCCTGGATTCGCTGATCAGCCAAGGCAACAGGATCAGCGACGGTTTCCACGATCTCGGTCCGTATCTGACGCTGGAACAGTACCAGACGGTGCGGCTGATCGGATTGCGCAGCATCCCCGACATGGAAGCGATCCTGCGCGCCCTGGACGGCATCGACAGCAATTACGCCGGGATGAGCGGTGCCGAATACCGATCGCACATGCGCCGGGTCGCCGATATGAGGCTGGCCGTTTCTCGGAGCTTCGACCGGGCCGACTCGATATTGAAGGTGGCCGTCATGAAGCGCGCGACGCTAACCGGCCATAGTCGGGGCACTTAAGCCCTCGTTCTTATCCAAGGCCGTCCTTCGGGACGGTCTTTTTTTGACCAAAGACGGATTTAGCGGTATTTTGACCCCAGCACAAAAAAGGAGGCAAAATTGAGAAAACCGGATTTCGTGAAACGGAAAGAGCGGCGAGCGGCCGTTCTGGGACATTTCGTCGGTTATGAGATCGTATTCCTGTTCTCGACCGTTGTGGCCGGAGCAATGATCGCGCTGGGCGCCCTGATCTTAAAGGGTATCGCCCAAAGCATCGGCGGGCCGTGGTTCGGCGCCGCGGCGATGATATTGGGAACGGTCTTTTCGCCCCGGAGCATCGGGGAAGTGGCGTTTCTCGTCGTCGTTGTCGCGTCCATCGGCGCTTATTTGGACGCTTCGAAGGACGGGCGCCGTTTCTACGGCGACCACATGGGCGATCGCGGCAATGCCGGATATTTCCATTCGGGATTGCGCGCGGCGCTCGGACCGCCATTACGCCCCCGCTTTCTGCGGTACGAAGGCCTTATTTCCTGGGAAAGGTTCGATCGTTTCGCCACCTGGTCGGCTGGTTCGGCCGCCATCGCGTACGCGGCGTTCGGCCTCTTGGTCTGGCCGGTCGGCCTTTGGCGCGCCGTGATGTACGCTGCGCTCGCCTGGACCGCCGTTTATTGGCTGATGGCCGCCGCAACGTACGTCCTGGATGCGCTCCTCGACGACACGCACAACGAGGCGTTCATGAATGAGCACTTCGATGGCGGAATAGCGGCGAATACGGGGCGGATGACCTTCTTGGCCTTCGTGTATGTCATTCTGGGCATCATCAAGGGCCCCTTTGCTTTGAAGGGCGACCGGCACCATTTCTCGGCCTTCCACGACATATGGCGCGCGGAGAACGAAGAACCAATCGACATCCCGTATTAATTTTTTCATCTTCAAGACCGCCTTTCGGCGGTCTTTTTTGTTAGAATGAGCATATGAAGAAGGACGAAGAATTGTCGAAGGAGCTCTATGCGGTCGCCCGGAAAAAGGGGACCGAAGCGCCCTTTACCGGCAAGTATTGGAACGAGCACGCCGTAGGGATGTACAAGTGCGCCGTTTGCGGCGCGGAGCTGTTTTCTTCGGATGCCAAATTCGATTCCGGCACCGGCTGGCCGAGCTTCAGCGAGCCCGGGAATCTTAAAAACGTCGAACTGCGGGCCGACGACTCCGGGGGCCTGCACCCGACGGAAGTGGTCTGCAAAAATTGCGGGGCGCATCTGGGTCACGTTTTCGACGACGGCCCGAAGGATAAGGGCGGCAAGCGCTACTGCATCAATTCCGTCTGCCTCGATCTTGAGAAAAAGAACTGACCGCCACCGTGGTATTCCCAGTCCGCCGGACGTATGTTATGCTCCTTGAAGCACCCTAGAAGCGCGAAGGGCAGCCGCCCCTGGCCGCGTAAGGCGAGCGCAGGGATACTGCAAAACGTGAACGGCCGATAAGGAGAGTTATTTCTTATGGACGTATTAACGTTTGCTCTAGTGAGCAGCGGTAAGGCAAATTCCGCTTAAAATGCGCCAAGCGGAACAAGCGGAGGAGCGCCGGCATGGGCTCCTCTTTTTTATTTTTATTTCCACGCCTCCCGCCCCGCCGCCCCTTTCACCTTCGCTTGGTTGGGGGTATGATATAAGCACAACCGAATAAGTTATCGAGAGCGGCGGGGAGAGCTCTGGCTCGATGATCCGCCCGGCAACTTGCCCCAGGGTAAAGTGCCAAATCCAGCCCTTCGCGGGGAAAGATAAAGGTCGAGCCGCTTCTCTTTCCTCCGGAAAGAGTTTTTTGTTTTCGGAGGCGAGGACTTTTCGGTTGGCAATGAAACAACATGAACATAAAAACAGCGGAGTTCGTATCGCCCAAGCATCCCGACAAGGTTTGCGATATCCTGGTCGATACGCTTTTGGACGAGTATTTGAAGGGCGACCCGCAAAGCCGGGTGGCCCTGGAGGCGGTCGGTGGCCACGGCCAGATCACGGTCTCGGGCGAGGTGACGAGCGCGGCGCACGTGGATATTCCGCAAGCGGTGGCGGCCCTCGTCGGCCCGGGCTACGGCATCCGGTCTTTCGTTTCCGAGCAGAGCCGGTACATCGGCGCCGGGGTGGACGCGGGCGGGGCCGGCGACCAGGGGATAATGACGGGGTACGCGACGCGCGAGACGGAAAGCCGCATGCCTTTGGAGTACGAGCTGGCGCGCGACATCTGCCGCCAGGTCTACGAAAAATACCCGGGCGACGGCAAGACCCAGGTCACGCTCGCGGACGGGCGGGTAAGGACGGTCGTCGCGAGCTTCGAGAACTCGAGGACGCCGGACCTCGAAAAGCTCGTGCGGAGCATCGTCCAGGCGGACGAGTATCTCATAAATCCGGCGGGGGAATGGCCGGTCGGCGGTTTCGCGGCCGACTCCGGCCTTTCCGGCCGGAAGATAGTCATAGATAACTACGGCCCGGAGCACGGCGTGGGCGGCGGCTCTTTCTCGGGTAAGGACTATACCAAGGTGGACCGGAGCGGCGCCTATATGGCCCGGCGCATCGCCGTGGACTACCTGGAAAAGTTCGGAGCGGACGAAGTGAAGGTGAAACTGGCCTATGCGATAGGGAGGAGGGAGCCGGTCATGGCCGTGGTCGACGTGGACGGCAAAGAGATGAGCATCTCGGGATACGATCTTTCGCCCCGGGGTATCTATGAGTTCCTGGGGCTCGGTAAGGTGAAGTGGGCGGAGACCGCCGCCTGGGGCCACTTCGGCCGCAACTTCCCCTGGCATTAGCCAGGGGATTTTCGTGTTCCAAGCCCTTCCCCGTCCGTTTGGTTGGGGGTAAAATAGAGAGAATTATGGGTAGACCACTGAAGGAGAAAATTAATGACCTGGATTTAAAAAATTGGAAGGAGTACGGAGACCTTCTAACGGATAGTCTATGGTTGATAAACGAGCGCGATAAAACCGGGGCACATAATAATCAGTATCACGGTAATTTTGTGCCGCAGATTCCGCATCAGTTAATGAGGCGGTTCACCAAGAAGGGCGATGTTGTATTAGACGCCTTTCTTGGTAATGGTACAACTTTAATTGAATCGAAGAGATTAGGCAGGAATGGTATAGGTATAGAACTATTACCAGATGTAGCAGAATCCGCTAGGAAGAATATTAACCAGGGAGAACTTCTCAATAATACGAACGATGCGTTTACTGACATTATCGTTGGTGATAGTACCGCAGCTATAACTAAGGATAAAGTGATTGATGTGCTGCACGAACATGGTAGAAACAGCATCCATCACATTATTCTTCATCCGCCGTATCATGACATTATTAAGTTTAGTAACAAGCAGGAAGACCTGAGTAACACGGGCACAGTCGAAGATTTCGCGCGTAGATTCGGTGATGTTATCGAGAACTTCGTGGATCTATTAGAACGGTATAGATATCTATCGATAGTAATTGGTGATAAGTATACCAATAGCGAATGGGTGCCATTAGGATTTTATTTAATGCAAGAAACAATGAAGCGCGCACCCAACCTTCGGTTAAAAAGCATACTTGTAAAAAATATGGCTAATAACCGAGCTAAAATTAATCAGGAGAAGTTATGGAGGTACAGAGCTCTTGTTGGAGGATTCTATATCTTCAAGCATGAATATATACTCATTTTCCAGAAGATATGACAACTCACGTCTTTATTGTTGACTCCACGACGTTTAAATACCATTTAGAGTATCTTTTTGCTGGCACTGGCGCTAAAGACCATAAGATAGATTTTAACGATAAAATAGGCACCGTATTGCACGCCACGACCGAAAATATGCTCGTGAGCATGATAGCTGATGGCTGTAGGATTAGACGTGGCGACCAGATTATTTTTTATCTGCAGCAAGATTTTTCGGAAAAGATTTACGAAGGAAAGTTTTTTGGCATATTCAAAGCCAAACATGATTGGGCATTTTTAGATAATAATGATAAGAGGCAATTCCTTAAAGATAAACTTGGTAAATCATTAACATTTAGGACCCTTATTGAACCGCACGAAGTTTATGCTGGTGGCGTGACCGAATGGGAGGCTCTCGATGAAATTCAAAACATGACGTCTCCCGCCCAAATGTTATGGAGTCTAATTTATAGGAAGCTTAAGGGTAACCGCGGCAATACCATGATAACGACATATGAAGCGGAGCGATTAGTGTTGCTCATTAGGAATAAAAATAATCGGAAAGAGTTGAATTGTGCCAATAAAACTATTTCTTTTGACCCTATAGATCAGAAGATAGTATGTCTAAATGAAAAATCTAGATCTTATAAAGGAAGGCAGGATGATATTAATTTAATGCCGCGGTTACTTGAAAAATACCAAGCGGGTCATTCATTTGAAGCTCACTTACAGGCCTACATTACTAAGAGCCTAGGCAAGGGGATAAACAAAAGTCTTGATAAGGCGATTTTAAACGGTGCATCCATTGAATGGCTTGGCAATGAAGTTTCTTGCGGTGTTGGCATGCAGAGAATTGACGTAATGCCATCAGTAATAAAAGGGGGCCACAGAGTTTTGACGCCGATTGAGTTGAAGGCAGTTGAAGCTAGCGAGAGAAACGTGTTACAGATACAAAGGTATGTTGATTGGATTGAACAGTACTATTTGCCCAATCGCCCCAGTGATATCCAACCAATATTACTTGCTAAGAAAACCGCAGATAAAACATCGGAAAATTATAAAAAATTAGTCGAGAGTTTTAGTTGGTTCAATCATAAAAATGGCGAGCACTGCGCTAATTTGGAATTTATAGAATTTGAGCAAGAAAGAGACGGCCTAATTTTTAACATTGTTGAGTATTGATTTTCTACACTATTACCCTAGAATTTAACTAACCACATAACCCTCGACGGGGGATTGAGAAAAGAACCCCGACTCGAAAGTCAATCACTTCCAGCCGGGCCCCCGCCCGGCGTTAAAATTTTATGGCAGAAGCGTTAGCAATTGATCAACAAAATAGTCAAAAGAATCAGGATGAGTTAAAGCTATTTCTTGATTCGTCGTGGCTTATCGCTGTCATCGATGATAAGGATTCTCATCATATTGCTGTTGCATCATCATTAGGCGCGATGATGCCGTACAACCCGGTCTTTTACATAACTCCTATTGTGTACCTAGAAACCATGTCTCGGCTAATCAAGAAGGAGAAAATAGCCGTAAAAAAAATGTTACTTCAAATCCAGAAGTTCTTAGATAAGGTAAAGTATAAACATAAGACTGGCTTGGATTTAAGCGAGATCACTCAAAAATTTAAGACCTTTTCCAGGATTAAAATAAGCAAAAATTTATCTTCTGTAGATTTCTATGTGGTTGCTGAAGGTATTTTACTCGATGCATTTATTCTTACCTGTGATTTAAATATGTACTCGGTAGCTAAAAAATATTACCAAAAAATATATTTTTTGACTGATAAGGTTGCTAGTCAAGAGAGTGATTTAGGTCGCCTAATTAGCGACATTCAAAAACGATCAAAGAAATAATTATGAGACTTAGCATTAAAACGTAGATGCATAAAGATAAATGTAAGCAATTAGAAAACGAGTATTATACTGCCAGGGACGGCTATCGAAGATTAATTCCGCCGTCCGTTGATCCTCTTGATGTCACAATTCCTTCCGGCCATGATTTAAAGCATGTTATTTTGGCAAAACAATTAATGGAAGGGAAGAAAAAAGAGTGGGAGGAATACTGCAAGGCTAATTGTGATTAAAGTCATACTATCATTTATCCGCGGCTAAGGCCGCGGCGTTTGGTATAATACCTTCAAGCAGGGGATATTAATAACAATGGCATTAATTAAGTGTTCTGAGTGCAGTAAGGAGATTTCAGACAAGGCGATCACTTGTCCTTTTTGCGGCAACCCTATAAATAACGTGCCAGCGCAAGTTAAGAATAACCCTACCCAGCCATTAAAGATCGAACCAGAGCTGACTAGCAAAAGATGGAAGATAGTTAAGATAGTCGCATGGATAGTCATGATCGTTGGTATCATTGTTATGATGCCAGGTGGGAACGCATCCCTTGGATTAGGGTTTATTATTGCGGCCATCGGATTGATCGCATTGATTGTGGCCTATATCGGAGCTTGGTACGCAGACAAGCGAACAAGATAGTATAAAATTCCCTCCCTCCGCGAAAGCGGCGGGTTTTGGTTGGGGGGTGGTAGAATAAAGGCATTATGGGAGGGGAGTTAACAGTCGAGGATATGGGCTATGACCCGTTTTTCGAAGCCGGCCGGCACAAGCTCGGCTTGGGCGGATTTCCGGTTGCCCGGGTCGTTTCCGCATCAAGAGGCGCCTACAAGGTGAAGAATGCCGAGGGCGAATATTTGGCCAAGATGACCGGCAGGCAGATGTTTACGGCCAATTCCCGCGAGGACTATCCGGCGGTCGGGGATTGGGTCGCGATCGAGGATCTCGGCAACGGCCAAGCCGTCATTCGCGGCCTCCTGCCCAGACGGACCGTCATCAAAAGGAAGCACGGCGATAAGAACCGGTCGGGGGAGAAAAAGGACGTACAGGTGATCGCCGCGAACGTCGATGTCGCCTTCGTAGTGGAATCGGTGGACCGGGACTACAGCTTGAACCGCTTCGAGAGATACCTCGCCATCGCGCGGGACGGCGGAGTGCGCCCGGCCATTGTTTTGAACAAGACCGATCTCCTCTCGCAGGAGGAATTGAAAGATAAGCTCTCTGAACTAACAAGCAGGTTCCCAGGCGTGGATATAGTCCCGACCAGCACCGTGAGCGACGCGGGATTGGACGCGCTCCGCCGATACATCTTGAATGGCAAGACCTACGGCTTCCTCGGATCGTCCGGCGTCGGCAAGTCGTCCCTTATCAACCGGCTTCTCGGCGGGGATGCCATAAAGACCGGGGATATCAGCTCTTATTCCGGCCGGGGGAAGCACGTCACCACGATGAGGCAGATGTATTTTATCCGCGGCGGTTCGACCCCGCTCACCGTAAAAGGCATCGTCATTGATAATCCCGGTATGCGGGAGGTGGGCATGGCCGAGGCCGGCCGGGGAGTGGATGCGTCTTTCGGTTCGGTGGCGGAATTGGCGCGCGGATGCAAATACCGGGACTGCACTCATACGCACGAGCCGGGGTGCAAGGTGATCGCGGCCGTCAGGTCCGGGAAGCTGGACGAAGGGAAGTATTCCAATTACATCCGCCTCAAGGAGGAGGCCGCCTACGATGAAATGGGCGATATCGAGAAGAGGGAGAAGGACCGCGCGTTCGGCAAATTCGTGAAGAAAGCGAAAAAGGATATCAAAAATATCGGGCGCAAAGATTAGCGGCTGGTTTCGGTTGAGGATGATACAATAGGTTTATGGAAAACAACAGTCAGGGGGCGGTGGATAAGGCGATGGTGACGACGGCTTTCGAACTCGACAACTATCGCATCGTGAAGAATCTGGGTATCGCGCGGGGGATAATCGTCCGTTCGCGGTCGATCGTCGGCAATATCGGCGCCGGCTTCCAGATACTCTTCGGCGGCAATATCACGCTCTTTACCCGGCTTTGCGAACAGACGCGCGTCGAGGCCTTCGACGTGATGCGGCAGCATGCCGCGGAAATGGGAGCGAACGCCATCATCGGCGCGCGGTACGACGCGACGGACATAACGAAAGGCGTGACAGAAGTTCTGGCCTACGGCACGGCCGTGGTCGTGGAACCGAAGCAATAAACATGAGAAAAGGGAGGGAAATAATCGGGTTCGCCGTCTGTATCTTAATTCCGCTCGCCGCCGGGGCGATCGGCGCGCTCTTTACGACCCCGGCCATTCCGGACTGGTACGCGGCGCTCGCGAAGCCGGCGCTCACGCCGCCCGCCTGGGTTTTCGGCCCGGTCTGGACGCTGCTCTATGTCCTCATGGGCATTGCGGTCTTCCTGGTCTGGCGCCGGGGCTTGGGAGCGCCCGGAGCCAAAGGGGCCGTAGAGATATTCTTCGTCCAGCTCGTCTTGAACGCGGCCTGGTCGGCCGTCTTCTTTGGTTCGACTTCGCTCACCATAAACGGCTTCAACAACATTGGGATTGCATTTATAGAGATCATTTTCCTTTGGCTCTCGATAATCTGGACTATCTTCCGTTTTTCCAAAGTTTCGCCGCCGGCCGCCTGGCTTCTTGCACCCTACATCCTTTGGGTCTCGTTCGCCGCTTATTTGAACCTCGCCATCTATCTTTTGAACCGCTGACGTCCGGCGGGTTTTGGTTCGGGGTGGTAGACCACGTTAGAAATTAACCTGCCCGCCGTGAGTAAGGAATGGGATGGTTTGTTAATTTCTAACGGGGTAAAATTGGGAAATGGACACGAAGTTGGATGCCTCTTTCGGCTTCATCCCGGTCTACGACGACGGGGGAGAGTTGAAGACCATCATAGTGAGCAACAAAAAGGACCGCCATTGGACGTCGCCCAAGGGCCACAAGATCGGCGGCGAAACCGATCTGGAGACGGCGCGCCGGGAGCTTTTCGAAGAAACTGGTATCAAGGATATCGACGTTTCGAGCGCCGACCCAATTAAAGACGCTTACGAGTACGAGATAGAGGGCGTCAATTACAGGAAGACCGTCACGTACTTCGTCGGTCTGGTCAAAACAATGGCGTCGGCAACGCCGGCGGATTTTAAGAAAGAAATACCGGAGACCCGGTGGGTAACGCTCGCGGAAGCGCAAAAGCTGCTTTTCCCGTCCAGCTTCCAGGTGGTCAAAGAGGCGTTCGAGCGTGTTAAAATGTTCAAATGAACCTGAAGAACAAACGGGTGCTCGTGACCGGGGCCTCGAGCGGCATAGGGCAGGCCGTTGCGATCGCTTTCGCCGAAAGGGGAGCGACGGTGCTCATAAACTACCGCTCCAACAAGAAGGGAGCGGAAGAGACGCTCAAGGCCGTCGAGAAACATTCGACCGGCCGGACATACAAAGCCGACCTTATGAAAGATGCGGACATCGCGAAGATGTTCAGGGCTATTAAAAAGGACGTGGGTGGGGTGGACATCCTCGTGAATAATGCCGGAGATGCTGGGTATGGTAGCCTTTTCGACCAGAAGACCTGGCAATACCAGTACGAAAGCATACTAATGACCACCGTCCGGACGACGCGCGGATTTTTGAAACTGAAGTCGGGCTCGCAGAGAAGGATAGTGAATATAACGTCTTTCTACGGGAACCTGCCTACGGCCAACCCGGACCTTTTTGCCTATTCGGTAATGAAGGGCGCACTGAACACGTTCACGGCGACGCTCGCAAAATCCCTAGGCAAGAAAGTTCTCGTGAACGCCGTCGCGCCCGGCTGGACTTGGACTCCGGCTTGGAATGGAACGTCGAAAGCGGAAAAGCGGGCACATGAAAAGGCAACCGTCATCGGCCGGTTCATCGAACCGAAGGAAATCGCTCAAGCCGCCGTCGCGCTCGCGGAAAACGACGCGATAACCGGGCAGGTGCTCGTTGTAGACGGAGGCGCGGGCCTGGTCAGGATGCCGTAAATCGCCAATCAATGTAACGTTCGGCCGTTTCGTTCGTTTGACAATACAGAGGAAATATTTCGAAGCTATGAATCAAGCCATCAAATATCGAAAGTGGAACGCGTGCTACGGCATCCTTATGCCGCAGTTTTCCGTCGCCCGCTTCAATACGGGCAAAAACATCTTTGCGTTCAGCCGCGATATTTGTAGGAACATCCCGATATAACCATCTCTCCAAATATTGTTTTTAGTAGGATCTCGGCTGGATAGAAAGCCGAGATTTTTATTCTCGAACGTTTCTTGCCCAGTAGGAACCTTAAAAACCAAAAAGGAGATAGTCATGAAAACCACGGATTTGCCGGCCGTTTTCTCGACCGGAAGGAAGACTATTCTGCGACCCTTGAACAAAGCGACCGACCTGGCGTCGATCGTCCGATGGGTGAACGACCCCGAAGTCCAGCAGTACGTCGGGATGTTCCTGCCCTCCACCCTTGAGCAGGAAAAGGCATGGCTCGAAAAATTGGATAACGACGATAAGAACATCGTCTTCGCCATTGAGACCAAGCCGGCCAAAGGAAGACCGGGAACGTTCATCGGGCTGATGGGCCTCCACGGCATCAATTGGAAAGACCGGGTGGCCGAGACCGGCGCCATTATCGGCGACAAGCGCTACTGGGGCCGGGGTTACGGCACGGACGCGAAGATGCAGGTCATCAATTACGCCTTCAATGCCATGAACCTCCGCAAGCTCACATCCGCCGCTCTTGCCTACAATCAGCGCAGTTTGCGTTACTCCATTCACTGCGGCTACAAGGTGGAAGGGACGCGCAAACGGCAGATCTTCAAGGACGGCGAGTACCGGGACCTGATAATTCTCGGACTTTTCAGGGAAGACTGGCTGCCGATCTGGCGGAAATACCAGAGGACCGGGAGGGTGAAATGAAGATCGAGCGGGCGCGAGCGCCCGCTTTTTCATTGCCGAGCGCAGCGAGAGATATTCGAACCGCAGTTTGGATATCCGAGCCAGCGAGGCAACGAAAGGGTCAATACCCTGCGGATTGCCGCAGGGAGAGCGAACGGGAGTTCGCTCCTTCAGAGTGGGGCTTGCCCCGCGATGAATACCATTTATCGTGCTAGAATCGGAGAGTGAAAGAGATAACGCCGGAAGATTTCGAAGAGCTCGTGGCCCAAGGGATCGACCGGATACCCAAGAAGTTCCTGGATAAGATAGACAACGTGGCGGTCATGATCGCGGACGAGCCCACGACCGAGGAGCTTGCAAGCGTCGGCATCAGCAAAGACGACGGCGAGACCCTGCTCGGCCTCTACGAGGGCGTTTCCGAAACGGACGGCGGGCCTTACCACCGCGAATTCCCCGACCGCATCACGATATTCCGCCGGCCGATCATCGCCGAGGCGCGGCGGCCGCAGGACGTTCCGGAGATCGTCGCGGAAACGGTGCGCCACGAGATCGCCCACCATTTCGGCTTGAGCGACGAGGAGATCGAGGAAAATGGTAATAAAAAAGCCCCGCGTTAGCGGAGCTGAAGGGGCGATACCGGGTCAATGTTCGGTCCCGTTCGCGATCTGGGCGATCAGGTGCTTGTCGATGCGGGACGAATTGTCCGGATATTCTTTGAGGACCTCCCGGATCGCTTCCAATTTTTCGCGGTCGGTGACCGGTTCTTTCTTCTCGAGCCGGCGGATGATATCGTCCGCTTTCGGAGTGACGCTCCTCACTGCCGTGTTCGTATCCATCAGTACCTCCTTTTATTAAACAAGCTTTTATGGATTATAAATTACAACTCCCGCGCGTCCCTGTCCAGGCCTAAAGGTTCCCGAGATCGAGCGACTCGAGCGTTCCGTCCTTATCGATGAAAGTGACGACCGATCCCGCGACGGAGAACTTGGAAACGCCGGTCGCGATGACGCTCGAGTTCTGCGGCCGTCGCGGATCGAGCTCGGTCACGGCGAGCGTCCCTTGAGCCAGCGTGATGCCGTAGTTCGGGAAATCCGGCAGCCAGGCGAAATCCTGGAGCTCGCCGCCGGGGAAGGAGACCGACCAGGTCTCGCCGGACACGACCTTCAAGTCGTTCCAGTAGTTCTTGAGGGCGACGATCTCGAGCTTGCCGTCCGCCGTCTCGACCGCGATGCGGTCGTTGCCGGGGGAAAGCCAGTAGCCGCCGACGCCCTGGGCCAAAGTCGACGTCGCTCCGGTCGAGACGCCGTATTCGGTGAGCATGCCGCCCGCTTGGACGAAGAAGACCCGGCTGCCGCCCGGGTCGGCGCTCATGCTAAGGACGTCTTTGAGCCCCAGCGGAACGGTCTGGGTGGTCTGAAGGAGCAGGTTGAATATGGAAAGCGTTCCCGAAGCATCCAGGGCGAAGATCTGATTGTCGCTCGCGGCCGCCGCCGTAATGCCCGGCGTCGCGAGCATCAGCGTCAGGGAGGGCTGGCGAACGTCCAGAGAATAGACCGCCTTGGCCGAAACGATTATGAAGCGGTTCGAATTGAAGGGGTGGTAAAGAACCTGATCGATGGGAACGGTACCCGTAAATCCCAGGTCTTCGCGGCGCAACGAATCGAAAAGGGCGGTCAGGTCAGTGCTGGTCGCTTTGGGGGCGCCCAAGTCGGTAAAGAAATAATCCGAACCGGACCTCGTCACGATGCCCGTTTGGTTCCGGCCGCTCAGGACGACCGTTCCGCTCCGGAGCGTCCGGCCGTCAAATTTGACGGCGCCCGAAGCGTTCCGGGTCAGGTATCCGTCGCCCGTCGGCCAAAAATCCGAGACCGAAGACGAGCTCACCGGCGCGGCGGGCCAGATATTCGGCCAAAGTTCGATCTCGGAGGCGGCAGCTACGAGGCCGGGAGTGACGGTAAGGTTCTTGGTCCAGTCGGCGAATCCGGAGCGGGTAAGGCGGATGGAATAATCGCCGGGGACCAAGTTCGAAAGGAAGACGCCGCTCGAAAGGAATCCGGGCGAGACGTTCTGAAGCGCGCCGTTCAAATAGACCTGGGCGCTTTGCGGGGAATAGCGGAGAAAGATGGCCCCCGTCCTTTCGATCTGCCAGTTCTTGAGGTTGATGACGAGTCCGTTCGCCGCCAACGCCAAAAGGACGCCGACGACGATGAAGACGGCGACGAGCGAATAAAAGAAGAAACGGCGGGTCCTTAAACGCATTTCCCGAGAATCATACACCCTCTTCCGGGCAATTTCTAATTGACCGGACCTCCCCGGCGGTTTTAAAATTCATCCGGCAACCCACAACAAAAAATAAGGAAGGACCTATGACCATTGAAGTTCCCGAACGGACCCGGACGACGGCCAGTTTGGCGGTTGCGGAAGAAGAGGTGCGGATGATCACGGAGGCGTTCTCGCGGGAAGAGTTCCTGCGGCGGCCGTATTTAAAGAGGACGATGGAAGGAAGGAGCTTCCATAAGTGGGTCCTCAATAGGATCCCGGAAAAGATCGAAATGCAGATGATCAATTTCAGCCGCTATATCTGCAAAGAAAGCATAGAGAGCGAAAAGTGGTACCGATCCAGCGGCCGGCCGCCGTCCTGGAGCGTGAAGCAGGCGATCGCTCTCATCGACCAGCTCGCCCGGAACCAAAGGCCGGGCACGGAAGGCCGGCTGGACACGAACGGATGTTCGAACGTCTTTCCCGTGCATTTCGAAAGCGACGGCGTCGCCGAGATAATCGTACGGGTAGAGCCGAAAGAAGGGCAGATGCTATGGGACCTGGCGGTCCAGGGAGCATACCGGCCCAGTTACTGGACGGTCGGGGACCGGTTATTCTTCCGGGATTCCTGATCGCCACTTCGCGACAGCCGCCCTCATCCATTCGAGGGCGGATTTTTTTTACGGCGCAACGAGCGGCCGCGCCGGTCAAGATTTGAAAACGGGCGGGATAAATAGTACATTGAATGCGATGTTCATCAGGAAGATAGGAATAGACCTCGGCACCACGAATACGCTCGTCTTTTTGCCCAATCACGGCATCGTCATCAACGAACCGACCGTGGTCGCCCTGCGCAAACCCGACAACGCGGTCCTCGCCGTCGGAGCGGAGGCCAAGGAGATGGTCGGCCGCACGCCGGACGACATCGTGACCTACAAGCCGCTCAAGGACGGCGTCATCGCCGAGTATTACGTGACCCAGGCGATGCTCAAATATTTCATCACGAAAAGCGTGGGCTCCTTCAACGTCTTCCGCCCGGAGGTCGTGATCTCCGTGCCCGCCGGCATCACTTCGACGGAATACCGCGCCGTGATGAACGCGGCGAAGGAAGCGAGCGCCAAAGAAGCGTATCTCGTGAAGGAGCCGATTCTCGCGGCCCTCGGCGCCGGCATTCCCATCCACTCCGCGGAGGGGAATATGATAGTGAATATCGGCGGCGGCACGACCGAAGTGGCCGTCATTTCCCTGGGAGGCATCGTGACCTGGGCCTCGCTCCGCGTGGCCGGCAACCGCTTCGACGCTTCGATATCGGAATACATCAAGAAGAAATACGGGCTCGCGATCGGCGAGACGACGGCCGAGAACATCAAGATCGCCATCGGCACGGCGCTTCCGAACCGGAACAAGACCGAAATGAAAGTGCGCGGCCGGGACTTGGCCTCGGGCCTTCCCAAGGACCTGGTCATTAACTCGAACGAGATCGCCGAGGCGGTGAACCCGCACCTCACGGAGATCATGGGGGCCGTCCAATCCGTCTTTAACGTCACGCCGCCGGAACTCGCGGCCGACATCATGGAAAAGGGGATCATTCTTTCGGGCGGCAGCTCCCAGCTCCGCGATCTCGAAGAGTTCTTCAAGCGCTCATTGGGCGTCTCGGCTTACATGGCCGAAGAGCCGATCCTCTGCGTTTCGAAAGGGACCGCGACGATCTTGAACCACTTGGAGGTCTACAAGCGGACGCTCCTCAACAAGCGTTAAGCGCATGCTTTTCGGCTACGAATCAAAACGGGCCGCATTCGAAAAGCTCATCAAAGAAGGGAAACTCTCCCAGGCCTATCTCTTTTACGGCGACCGGGGCGTCGGCAAACGCTCCTTCGCCCGTCTTTTGGCCGCCGCGCTCGAAACGGGTAAATGGGAAGAGCCGCTCGCGCCGCTCGTCGACGCCCTCTTCCTCTTGCCGGGCGAGAACGGCAGCATCGGCATCGAGGCCGTGAACGAGGCCAAGAATTTTCTTTGGCAGAAACCGGCCGTTTCTCCGAGGCGCTTCCTGCTCGTCGCGGACTCGGAAGCGCTTACGGACGAGGCCCAAAGCGCCCTGCTCAAGGTGGTCGAAGAACCGCCGGAGCACGCGCTCATCGCCTTCGTCGCGCAGAACCGCGAGATCTTCCTGCCGCCGCTCCTTTCCCGTTTTGCCAAGGTCTATTTTCCGCGCCTGCCATCCGCCGCGGTCGAAAGATTCTTGAAGGAAGAGAAAAG
>JAMCRC010000011.1 GCA_023380415.1 Patescibacteria group bacterium
GAACTCCTATTTATGCCGTGAAAGGGCACTGTCCTGACCATTAGACGACGGGACCATTTGGTCCAGCACCACTATAACGAGAATCGGATATAAATTCCAGACGGCACGAGACGGTCGGAACCGCTCTCTTTTATATTGAGCTCGCCGAACTCTCCCCCCTCCGGCAGGGCCCGGAAGGCGTCTTGAGCCGCCTGGAAGAAAGAAGTGGCGGAATATCCGGCGGCGTATCCGCTCATCAGAAAGAACGATCCCGGCCGGCCGGACAAGAGAGGGGCAAGCGCCTTGAGGAGCGGCAGCAGGTCATCTTCTATCCTCCACACTTCCCCGTTGGGACCCCGACCGAAAGCCGGCGGGTCGAGAATGATCCCGTCATAAATGGAACCGCGGCGCCCTTCTCTCTGAACGAACTTCAGGGCGTCGTCCAGAAGAAAACGGATGCTTCCCTCTGGCACGCCCGAAAGCGCGGCGTTCTCTTTGGCCCAAGCGTTGGATTGTTTCGAGGCATCGACATGCGTGACCGCCGCGCCGGATTGCGCGGAAACGATGCTCGCGATCCCGGTGTAGCCGAAAAGGTTCAGGACCCGCGACCGCTCGAGGCGCCCGACGCGCTCCTTGAGCCATTCCCAATTCACCGCTTGCTCCGGGAAAAGGCCGATGTGTTTGAAGGCCGTAAGACGGAGAGTGAACCGGGCGCTTTCCCAACCCATGGACCATTTGTCCGGCACGCCTCTTTTCTTCTCCCAGGACCCCTTGCCGCCGGAGAATTTGAAGCGGGCGGCGGCCTTCTCCCACTCCTGGGATTTCCGTTTCTCCCAAATGGCCTGGGTCTCCGGCCGGGCGAGAACGACGCTCCCGAAACGCTCCAACTTTTCTCCGGCACCGGAATCGGCAAGCTCGTAGTCGCCCCAAGGTTCGGCGGAAAGCCCTAAGTGTCTCATTGAATGGCTTGCGGGTGGTTTTTGCTCCACTCGTAAAGGACGACCGCCGCCGAAACGGAAGCGTTCAGCGATTCGCACCGCGGGCTCATGGGTATCTCGAGAACGGTGTCGCAGTAGCCGAGGGTCTTTTGGCGGATACCGGCGCCTTCGTTGCCGACGATGATGAGCGTCGGACCGGCGAAGGGTTCGCTCTGCAGGGCGTGCCCGCCCTTCATATCGAGGCCGTAAGCGCGGAATCCTTTTTCTTTGAGCGCAAGGACCGTTTGGTTGACGTTGCCGATCGAAACGATGGGTACGGAGAACACCATGCCGGCCGAGACCTTGGCCACGGCTCCCGTAACCGGTGCCTGCCGATGTTGAGGCAAAAGAACGCCTTGGGCGCCGAAGGCCGCCGCGCTCCGGATGATGGCGCCGACGTTCTGCGGATCGGTAAGCTCGTCCAGAAGAACGAGGACGGAATCGTCGTTTATCCGAACCTCCGCTTCGAATTCCTTGAAACCCTTCACGAGCTTGGCCGGATCGATGACGGCTATGACGCCCTGATGCACCGCGTCCTGGCCGACGAAGTTATTGGTGTCTTTCTGCTTTAAATGGGCGGCCGAAAGGCCGCGCTTCGCGAGGGCCGCTTTGAGTTCAGGCGTCTCGGCGTCGCCGGAAAGATAGACCTTCTTTATCGTCTGCGGCGCCTTATCGAGAGCCTCCTCGAGGGCGTGGCGGCCGTAAACATATATCTTTTCCTCCCATTTGCGGTCGCGCCGGGTCCTGTGGAACATGAACCTGTCTCTATGCATTTAAGACCAGCATACCCGAAGAGGAAGCTGAATTCAATTTAATTTCACCGCAGCGCCGGCCGCGGCGTTCATTTTGGCGGAAGGTGGAGGATTCGAACCTCCGAGACCCTTTCGGATCTACCGCATTTCAAGTGCGGCGCATTCGACCGCTCTGCCAACCTTCCGTTCAGGCAGTAAAGGCCCGAACCGACCGGGCGTCAATAGGGCCGGTGGAAAGGTGATGAAAGGAAGAACCGACCGACGGCGGCCGTGAAACCGAATGCGACGAATATAACGAGAAGGGCGATGGCCACGAAGAACAATATCTTCCCGGCGTGATCGAGGGCCTTGAAGAATCCGTCGTACTCCGCCTGGCTCGCGAATTGGGGGCTCGTAGCGCCGAGCTCGTGCCCTTTCACGCCCAGATAGATCATGAAAACTATCCAGAATATCACGTTCACGAACGGGACGAAGGCGAGGATGTACCACCAAAGCATCTTGTATTTCTTGATGCCGACCAAAAATGGCGCATTCAGCAAGAACGCTCCCCACGACCAACCGGCGGCGGCGGCTATTTTCCCTTTGTTGTTTTCTTCCATATAAAAATTATACCAAAACTCGTGCCGCATACCACGAGTCCTTGGTTGGAACTACACAGGTGGAGGCTAATAGAATATGTTAGAACCTATTTCCTTGAAGAGATGAAACATCCCGTGTTCAAGGATGATCCCGATGAAAGCTGGAAGGATCAGTTCCGTACTGGTACGTATGGATGATACCAAGATTCGCCGACGAAGATATTAAGGATCCTTAGCTAAATAATCTTCTTACTGATTGGCGAGTATAAATGATTGTATGTAGCCGATTCCTGCTGTTAGGCCGGAGTCCCCTAAGGTAGTGACACCGAGTGGGCATGCATTTTTATTGAGGATAGCAAGACCGCCAGAATTGCCATGGTCTATAGCGGCATTCGTCTTGTAGATCGGGCCCGGGACAATACCGCTCACGATGCCCTCAGTTACCGTTTCCGAAATCCCAAGTAAATTACCTGAGCGCGGATAACCAAAGACGGTTATACCGTCACCCACATCTACACTAGAGTTGGCGCATTCTGCTTCTGTTGGTCCGATGCTTTTATAAAAGTCGTTTATAGTCGGGATGTGATTCAACGCCACCGATGTTGAGAGCGGTGACTCTAGAGTGAAATCGGCTATATCCTGATAGGTACTCGGGTTATATCTGTAATTGTATAAGGCGACCTGATAATCCCCGTAGTAGCTGTTATAAGCGAAATTCGAAAGTGGTTCGGGGAAAACGGCATAGCATGTAGGGAAAAGTCCTACTGCGGCCGCCTCGCTGTAAACATGGTAGTTCGTTTCAATTAAATTTACCCCGTTGTGTGTATATGATATCCCTGAGCCACTAGACACCATACTCCCATCTCCGGAGTAACAATTAACTTCAACTATGGCCGGTTCTATTTGCGCGATTACGGACGGAGACAAATTACCAGATGCATTATCGGTTGGAGCGGTTTCACGGTTCGGTTGCTCGACTGTAGCTGGTACCGTTGTTGTGGCATTGCTGGCTTGCGGAGCGGTGTTTTGTTGATTGCTCGTAGCGCTGGACACGAGGTACATAATTACGACAAAAACCGCTATCGCAATGTAAGTTAAAAATAGATTAGTTTTCCTTAGCTGACGATCCATAGGGAACTATGAAGTGCTTTCTATGGTGTTATCCCTTGCTTGTATTCAAGTAGAACCGTTTGTATTTGTTGATCTATCGCGGTTATTTGTGTATTGGCTGCAGTGGCAGCATTTTGTTCTTCTCCAATGGCTTCTTGCATTGATATTCCGCCGCGGCTATTTATGCCATATATTTGTTTTGCATAATTCATCTTAACTTGGAAAATCTGCTGGTATAAATTATCCAACTCGTTCTCGTATGAGATGGATGTGTTGGTGACCGGCGTAATGAAATCTGCTAGGATTGCATTTTCGTATTGCCCTACATAAGTTTCTTGGTTGGCGAGATAAGTACATTCAACGCCTGTTGATCCCTCAAACGATCCATTCCCTGAACACATTTGGTTTGTTTGACTCTGTAACCCACTGAGTTGGGATTGTAATGGTTGAATTTTCTCTTGGACTGCTTGATATTGCGTTTGGTACCTCATCTGCGCCTCAGCAGCGGCCTGAGCTTCAAGTTGCTGCTGACTTGGCTGGCAATAAGCACCACCGCCATTTGTTGGACATCTAAAATCTTCTCCCGCTGGGCACGCTGTGTAGTATGAGCCATTACATGGTGTGGTGTTCGGCGGCGGTGTTGGAACAGTAGGTGCCACATTCTGCTGAGGTTCTACTGGCGGCTGTTGCATTTCTATCACCGGTGGAGCGTTTTCTTTTAAGGATTTGCTAGGTGTAGTAGGTGTTAATTGTTTTTGCGATGTGGATGCATTGTTAGTGCCCTTGTTATTTGAATAATTACTGGAGGAGGCGAACATCCCCGAAGCGGTTAGTGTAGCCGTTTCCGATGGGGCGGCACTTGTCGATTGTACGGCCGGACGACTGAATATGGCCGCGAACCACGAAACTGGATTCCAATTCCATGTGAGCGGATTATACCAAGCGGCGTATGTTACAGATGGAAGTAGGAGAACTACAAACAACACAACTAAGAGTTTTTTCACGATCTTAGCGTAACACAAAAATACCCGTCTTGTAAGGCGGGTATTTTTGGCGAAAGCGGCAATTTTAGGTGGAGGCTGATAGAATTTGTTAGAACCTCTGTCCGAGAAAGTATCACATATCCTTCTCCCATCCGAACTCAGAGTAATGGGTTCCATTTAACCAACAACTAATTGCTTCGCGGATGTACGGAATAGTAACGTCTGGCAAACTATCAAAAGGAAACCAATTAAGATCATCACATTTACCTGGTTCGCAATTACGTGGTTCGTTGTGCCACTCTTTCACAAAAAAGAAGAAGTCGAGGTAAACCCGGTCTCCAGAGTTGCGATGCATGGTAAGGACATGCTCGAGGTCCCTCGGTACTACAGCCACACCCGTTTCTTCATTTGCTTCCCTTATAGCGGCAATTTTTAATGGTTCATTCTCAAAAATATGCCCGGCTGGCAAACTATACATGCCGTCTTTATAGCCAGTATTGGCCCTTCGAAGCATTAAGATTTTCCCCTCACTTCTAAATATGAGATATACTGCCGCATGCGGCTGGAAATGATCCCCCATGATTTTATATACGACCCATGATACCAAGATTCTATCCCCAGAGGAAGGTGGGTAAAAGCGACGGAATGTATGGGGCCCGAGCCACAAGCTTGACATAATCATATCTAAGTGGTTAGCTGTATCCAACCGAACGATACACGTTTGGCGTGTCCCAGGATGGGCACGAACCTTAATAAAATACCGCCATTCCCAAGGGAATGAGAAAGAAGGTATATATGAACGGCAGTTTATCACCAGAAGTTCACCAAGCCGATGATTTCGCTTACGTCGTGGTTGATCCAGATGAAGGTGGGACAACTGGAATAAGTTGGCCAGAACCCTTCGTACAGCAAAAGCGAGAGTTAATTATTCAGAGGTTTTTTACCCCGCATAACTCCGAATACGATAAGCCACGTTACTATCTGGATCGGGCGCCGAAAAACGATCGTCCCCTGGTGCTGCAATTGGTGTATATGCACGAAGGACCTCTATCGTATCCTAAACGATGGCAGGAGGTTGTGGATATTGTGGTGAAGGAGATGAACCAGCGTCGCGTCCGGTACAATGAGATGCTTAAGAATTTCAGCGTTCACAAGGTCATTGCTATGCAGGTCCACATTGCCCCGATTACGTTCCAGACCATCAAAGTCATGGATGGCTGGGAAATGTTCCTCAGGATAAAGCACGACGTTAGAATCGCCGGTAAAATGCCATACGATCTCCACGCTGTAAACTCGGAAAGGTGCATCGTTAAGCCGGGTTTCTTCGGCGATGGACTCATCGAGCGGCAAGGAAAAAATCCGGCGTTCTACTTTGCAAAGAAACCAATTGAGGTAAGGCTGTTCAAAGATGCTGTGGCCTATATTAAATTCCAGACCTCACCGATCGAGAAAAAGCCGTTGAGCATGCTGACACCGGAAAACGTATTTCAAGAAATGGTGTTAGCGCCAGAGCCTCTGGCACACGAGCCTACAATTCCATAGAGGTAAAATAGATAGCGGAGATGCCGTATGGCACCTCCGCTATTAAATTAATCGTACTGGTACGCATGGATGATATCATGAGCCTTACCCCAGTCCGGTGCTGTCTTGCTTTAGAATGCGGTAGAGCTAAACTCTATGCAATGGAGGATTTGTCCAACTACGAAAAATTGAAAGAAGATGCTCTGAAATTTTACAACGAGATCGGCCGTGTTCACTCACCAGCCTTCGGTCAGGAAATCCAGTTCGATGCCGAGGGTTTCAATCATATAGTCTTCAAGAGCCCCAGGACAGAACGTGAGAGGTCTTCACAGATAGCGAGGTTCAAACTACTGCCGCGAGCAGTGAAACTTATTAAAGACTCGACGACCTACCAAGAATACGAGGAGACTCTGAAAGAATTCGAAGTAAAAAGCTTCAAAAAGAAGAAGTGGAAAACCTTATTGGTAAAGTATTGGGGTATCATTGCAATCGTTGATGGTCGTAAGATTAAAGTTATCATAAGGAAAAAGGGTGATAATGGGATGCTACATTTTTGGAGCATCGTGCCGGGGTGGGTAACAAACAAATTCCGCGATACGAAATTCACAACAACTATGAAAGGTGATCCAGAAGAAGACTAAATATTAAAAACAAAAACACCGCTTTACGCGGTATCTTTGTTGTGCCTGCCTTCAGCTTATCTCTTAGCCGAATAGGGCTGACGCCCCACAAGCACGACTTTAGTATAACATATCCGCCTTCTGTAGCAAGGTATCGTGATCACGGGCATTGCGACCGCGCCACTAGTATGCTTTAATCATGTTTAATGATAAGGAACTGGCGATTCTGGCTTACCATCTTCGTCGTATTTATTGTGGCTCTTTTTATCGGGGTGCATTTTTCTTATACGCAGCCGAATCCTATCTCCCTCGATGCCGTTAATCTCATTTTCTTGATTCTGGCAATTGTCTCCGGAGTTCTTAGCGTCGTTGCGATCACTTTCTCGTGGATCTTCTATGAAAGTAGTCAAAAATTGAACCAAGAAGCGAATAGCACTCTAACTAAGGTTACGGAGAAAACCTCTAAGATTGATGAGATGCTAACGAATCAATTTAATAAGCTCCTAGCAAGAAGGCTAGGCCTAGAGGAGTATGAGGGGACATTACCAATATCAGATATTAAGGTTCTCGGAGGGAAGAAAAAATCTAGTATAAAGAAAAGGAAATAAACTATCATGCCAGAGGTAAATAGATTCAATATTGCTGAGGGTAGAATAGCGTTCGTTATTAAGGCTGGGCGAGTGCAGTGGTCCAGCGTGGGAGATATTGTTATAGCACGATTGGCACAAGATGCTAATTTTGTCTCGCTTGAAAAGAGGGGGGCACAATTAATTTTCACATACTTCTCTGTAGAAGCTGGCAGCGCATCTTTGCCTGTAGACGCCTCGACACTGGATGCCGCAAGGGATCATTCGTTCTTGCTGTCATGGTCTATCTCCGAGGATAAAATAGAGATTTTTATAGACGGGACACTTAGGGGCACGCAACCTATTCACGTCGAAACACCTAGTGTGCCACAGCAATAATCTAGACAGTCAACAAAAATACCCGCCTCGTAAGGCGGGTATTTTTGACGAAAGCGGCAATTTTAGGTGGACCTACGGGGAATCGAACCCCGACCTCCTCCATGCCATGGAGATGTAATACCGTTTTACTATAGGCCCGTGGGCGTTAGAGGGATTGAACCTCTGACCTTTTCAATGTCAATGAAACGCTCTACCACTGAGCTAAACGCCCGCTGGGAAACAATATATCAGGAGTTTTGTTGCGAGACAAGCCGAAGTAATCTATAAATAATACGCGATTTGATTCGCCCTCGTAGCTCAACGGATAGAGCTATTCCGTCCTAAGGAAGAGATGGGGGTTCAATTCCCTCCGAGGGCACTATGTTGAAGCTTAAACCTTTCGAGCAAACATCGGGACTCTGCGGGCCGGCCTCGCTCAAGATAGTCCTCGAATACTACGGCGTGAGGAAAAGCGAAGCGGCGCTCGCCAAACTTTCCGGTGCATCCCGCGGCTCCGGGGTCGAGGCCAGTGGGCTCGTTCGGGCCGCCGAAAAACTCGGTTTCGCGGCGATCGTCAAAGACCGTGCGACCGTCGACGATATCCGTCGCCACTTGAAGCGCGGCATCCCCGTTATCGTCGACTGGTTTTCCAAGGACGACGGCCATTATTCGGTCGTCGCGGGCATCGAGAACGGCCGCATCCATATCCAGGACCCGGAGATCGGCCGCTTGCGTTCGCTCGACCTCGAAACGTTCCAAAGGGTCTGGTTCGATTTCCCCGGCGATGTTCTGCGTTCGCCGAAAGATGTCATTTGCCAGCGGATGATCGTCATTCGGCCGCGGAAATAGCCCGTATTGAAGCCGGCCGCGGAAAAGTTTAGGATGTTAAGCGGCGCCTAAGGAGGGTTCGCATAGTGGTCTAGTGCGGCGCACTCGAAATGCGCTTGGGGAGAAATCCCCTCACAGGTTCGAATCCTGTACCCTCCGCCTTCGCCTCGCTGTAGCTCGGCTTCGGCGAGATAAAATCCGCCAGCCGAGCGAAAGCGGGCAATCAATAAATCAGCGCATCCTTGCGGTGCGCTGGTTTTGTATCAGCAGGGCAGGATTCGAACCTGGGAATGGTATACTAAAATCGATGTCAGAGAACAAAAGGATCGTCTGCATTGTCGTCTTCCTCGCCATCGCCGTCATCGCCGGCTTCGGCGGGTATCAATGGTCCGAACTGCACTGGGCCCATTCTTCTTTCGACAGCTACTACACCTTCCGCGGATGCACGTCACTCCTCGACAAGACCGATACTTACGGCGACTGCCAAACCGCCGACGGCCAAACGATAAAGATCGTCCTCTACCAAGGCCAGTGGTATTTGAACGGCGACCTTCCCGGCTGTTTCCTCGGCATCTGCCTTTAGCCCGTCCCGCCGGACGGAGTATAATCACCCCATGTGGCATTTCATAAAAAGCTACGCCGTTTATTTCTTTGTCGGCGGAGCGTTCACGGCGCTCATAGTGGCGCTCGAGGAGAACGGTTCGCGCCTGCTTTCGGGTTTCGCGACGCTCATCCCCGTCTTCACGCTCATCGCCTACTTCTTCATCGGAGAATCGAAAGGCGGCGCGGCGGTCGGCCAGCACGCCTGGTTCGTGCTCGTCGGCACTCTTATCTCCTGGGTGCCTTACATGATCCTCGTGGCCTATCTTTCGCCGAAGCTCGGCTCGAAAGCGGCTATCGGCATTGGATTGCTCGCTTTTTTCGTTCTTGCCGGCGCGTATCTCGAAGTGGTCCATCATTATCATTTCTTCGGCGAACCGTGATCTGCGGGCAAATGTCACTCAAAAAAATTTTCGCGAGTTATCCACAGTTTTCAAAAAATTTTTTTTCTATAATTAGATTAAGTTAACTTGTTAATGATTTCGGCGCGATTGATGGTCGACAATCCCCCACCGATCTCTAAAAAGGAAAAAAAAAAAAAGGCAAAGAAAAAGAAGAAAGTGATGAAGAAGAAGGCTGCTCCGAAGAAGAAAAAGAAAGCTTCAAAGAAGCGCCGCAAATAACCTTTCAAACCCCTCCTCAAGAGGGGTTTGAACTTTATACGGCTCCCCTTCGACGCGCCAAGCGTCGTTTTTTGATACAATGATAAACAATGAAAGAAAGATCCAGGGTGATAAGGACCGTTGCGCGGGTGATGCCGGCCGTCGTTTCCGTGACGCTCGAAAAGCACATCGATGAACTGAGGGGTGAGCTCGCGGCGGCCCGCAGAGGCAAATCCGCCTCGCTCAAGATCCCGCCGGAAAAGATCGATGCGGAAGGCATGGTCCAGATCGGCGGCGGTTCCGGATTCGTCGTCGATCCCGAAGGGATCGTCCTCACCAACAAGCACGTCATCTCCGAACCGGGAGCGCGGTGCCGAGTCCAAACGGAGGACGGCGCGACCTATGACGCCGAGGTGCTCGCCCGCGATCCGGTGGACGACGTAGCTATCCTGCGCATCCATCCCAAGAAACCGCTGTCGGCGGTGACGCTCGGCGATTCCGATAAAGCGGTCCTCGGTCAGACGGTCCTCGCGATCGGGAACGCCCTGGGACTCTTCAAGGACACCGTATCGCTGGGAATAATCTCCGGCCTATCCAGAGCGGTCCAGGCCAAGGAGGATGTCTCGGCGCGCGCCCAGGAACTGCGGGGCCTCATCCAGACCGATGCGGCGATCAATCCCGGAAATTCCGGCGGCCCATTGGTGGATATTTTCGGCCGCGCCATCGGCATCAACGCCGCGGTCGTCGTCGGCGCGCAGAACATAAGCTTCGCGATACCGATAAAGGCCGCCGAGCGCGATCTCAAGGACATCAAGAAGTACGGGCGGATCCGCCGGCCGCTCTTCGGCGTTCGTTACCTGGTCCTTAATCCCGACCTGAGCCGTAAAATGGACCTACCGGTCGGCTATGGTGCCTATGTCACGAGCGACCACCCATTCGAACCGGCCATTGTCCCGAAAAGTCCGGCCGATCTGGCCAAAATAAAGGAGAAGGATATCATCCTCGAATGGAACGGCCGAAAGATAGGGCCCGAAACCACCCTCCAGGACTTCCTGGACGACTGCAAGGTCGGCGACACCGTCACCGTCAAGCTGGTCCGGAAGGACAAGCAAATGGACGTAAAGGTGACGCTCACCGAAAGAAAATAGACCCGCTAAAAACGCCCGGCCCCCGAATGGGGGCCGTTTTTTCCGGATGCCGTACGCGGATACCGGTACTAATAGGTGTATTCGTCGACCAGAAGGCCTTCCTTGTCCAAAAGGAGCAGCCGATCGTGGCTCGGATCGAAGTTGACCGCGCCGCCGATCCAGGCCCGCCATTCGTTCGTAAAGAAACCCGAGTCGAAACGGTGCCGGTCGTAGCAGGTCGTGTAGTTGAAGCGGTTATTAAGGAGCGCCTGGCAGGCCGGTTCGCTGGAAAAATTATTTATCTGCCCGATCGAAGGGGCGCTGCAGCTCCATAAAGAAAGGATGTAGCTTTGGCAAGCGCCGGAGAAGGTCGATATCTCGGACCGGTCGTAAACGGAGGCGCAATTCTGGGGCAGGGCCGGAGTGAATGTATAGGTATCGTTCAAATAACCGATGCATTGGTTCATTCGAAGGTTCTTGGCGATCGGACTCACGCTGCTATAAACGTTCAAGACCTGGCCGGGGTCCAAGGTGATGTCGCCGGAATAGCCGAATCCTCCCGGCGTGTAGTCGGCGACGGCCGTCGGAATGACGACGTCCCCCTTGTTCGATCTAAGATGCCAGCCGGTCACGTCGATCGGCGTCTTGAGACCGCTGTAGTTCGCGCTCAGGGAGAACTGAGCGACCGTGTTCCAAGTCGAGGCGGGCGAAACACTGCCGATCTTTATCTCGCCGTAATAGGGCGAGAGTTCGGCGACCGTGAATCCGGCGGGCGGAGTCGGCTGCGGCTTGGGCGCCACCGCCGCGGGCGGATTATTCCCGGTCGAATAGGTGATGTTCGTCTTCGCCGGTTCGTTGCTCAAACCGGATGGGACGTTATAGTTCACCTTGAAGAGAGAGCCCAAGCTGCCGAACTTAACTCCCTGGAACTGCTTCGCCACCATGAATACGGCCACAATGACTATTATCGCGATAACGACGATGAGTACCTTGTTCATGCTACAAAGTTTATCAAACGATCTTTGATGTAAATGGTCTTCTTCGGGGTTTTCCCGTCCAGCGCGGCGCTTACGTTCTGAAGCCGCAAGGCCAAGACCGTAGCGTCCTTTTGATCCAAACCGGTCGGAGCCGTTATCGTGCCGCGGTATTTGCCGTTCACCTGGACTACCACGGAAATCTCGGCTTCTTTTATCAGTTCCTCGTCGTATTCCGGCCACTTTTCGAGATGGATGGAATTTTTATGTCCCGTCTCATGCCAAAGTTCCTCCGCGACATGCGGCGCGAAGGGCGCGATCATCTTTAAAAGCTTTTCCTTGAATGCGTCGGCGGCCGGCTTTCCCTCAACGGCGTTCAAACAGATCATCAGGGACGATATGGCCGTATTGAACTTTATGTTCTCGATGTCTTCGGTCACTTTTTTGACGGCCCGGTCAACCACCCGTGCCGCTTCTTCGTTATTCCCTTCTCCCTCGCCGCTCAAAATGAAATTCCAGAGGCGGTCGAGAAACCGGCTCACACCGAGGATACCCTGCGAATTCCAGGAGACCATCGCCTCGTGGGGCCCCAGAAAAAGCTCGTACATCCGGAGGGCGTCGGCGCCGAATTCCTTGACTATCTCGTCGGGATTCACGACATTGCCGCGGCTCTTGGACATCTTCTCCCCGTCCGGTCCGAGAATAATGCCGTGCGTCACGCGCCTGGCGTACGGCTCGGGCGTTGGAACGAGCTTTTGATCGTGGAGAAAAAGGTGCCAGAAGCGGGAATACAAGAGATGGAGCGTGGTGTGCTCGATGCCGCCGAAATACATATCGACCGGCAACCAATACTTCATCTTGTCCATCGCAGCGAACTCTTTAGCGTTTTTGGGATCCGTATAGCGCAGATAATACCAGGAACTGCCTGCCCATTGGGGCATGGTGTTCGTCTCGCGCTTCGCTTCGCCGCCGCACTGGGGGCATTTGGTGTTCACCCAACTTTCGATCGCCGCGAGGGGCGACTCGCCCGTTCCGGTCGGTTCGTATTTTTCCACTTCCGGCAACCGCACTGGCAGTTCATCGTCGGGAACGGGAACGACACCGCACTTCTCGCAATGAATGAGCGGTATCGGCTCGCCCCAGTACCTTTGGCGCGAGAAAACCCAGTCGCGCAGGCGATATTGCTTCTTCATCTTTCCGTGCACGAAATCGGTTATCGCCTTCTTCGCCTCTTCCGAACTCATACCAGTGAATTTCCCGGAGTTGATCAGATCACCGGCCCCTTCCCAAAGTTCTCCCGGCTCGCCGCCGGAGATGACATCGATCACCGGCAGACCGAATTTTTTCGCGAAGGCGAAGTCGCGCTCGTCGTGCGCCGGCACGGCCATGATGGCGCCCGTGCCGTAGCCGCCCAAAACATAGTCGGCCACAAAGACCGGGATCATCTTACCATTGGCCGGATTCACGGCCTTAATGCCCTTAAGTTCGACGCCGGTCTTTTCTTTTCCTTCGGTAATGCGCTCTTCTTCCGTCTTAGCCTTGGCCTTGGCGACGTACGCATCCACTTCCCCCCTATTCTCTATTCTTAATTCTTTATTCTCCAAAAGCGGATGTTCCGGAGCGATAACCATGTAAGTCGCTCCGAAGAGAGTGTCGGGCCGGGTCGTGAAGACTTGTATTTTGTATTTGGTATCTTGTATTTGAAAATCTATGAGAGCGCCTTCCGAACGGCCGATCCAGTTCTCCTGCTGGACCTTCACGCTCTCCGGCCAGTCGAGGTCCTTGAGTCCGTCTATGAGCTCGTCGGCGTATTCCGTTATCTTCAAATACCACTGGCGCACCTCTTTCTGGACCACTTCCGTTCCGCACCGGTCGCACTTGCCGCCGATGACCTCCTCGTTAGCGAGGCCGGTCTTGTCCTTCGGGCACCAGTTAATGGAACCGGTCGCCTCATAGGCCAACCCGGCCTTGAAGAACTGCAAAAAGAGCCACTGCGTCCACTTGTAATAACCGGGATCGGTGGTGTTAACCTCGCGCGACCAATCGAAACCGATGCCCCAGCTCTTTACCTGGCGCTTCGCGTTTTCGATATTTTTAGCCGTCGTGACACGAGGATGGATACCCTTCTTGATGGCATAGTTCTCGGCCGGCAGGCCGAAGGCGTCCCAACCCATAGGGTACATCACCTCGTGCCCCCGCATCCGCAGGAAGCGGCTCATCACGTCGCCCGCGACATAGGGCCGGAGGTGGCCCATGTGGAGCCCCTCGCCCGAAGGATACGGAAATTCTATGAGAACGTATTTCTTCTCCTTTTTACCTTTATCCCGGGCGACGTAGACGCCGTCCTCGTCCCACTGTTTTTGCCATTTGGGCTCGATGGAAGATGGGTCGTAGCGCTTCATTAGCTAGATTCTAGCTGAAAAAACCGGCTTGCTCAACTAAAGACGAAATATCCGCTCGGCGTTCTCCACGGTTATCTTGGCCATTTCCTCGACGCTCACGTTCTTTATCTCCGCGAGCTTCTTAACCGTTTCGATGACATAGGCCGGCTCGTTGCGCGCTCCGCGATACGGCACGGGGGCGACGAACGGCGCGTCGGTCTCGGAAAGAATGCGATCGAGGGGCAAATATTCGACGAGCGCTTTGTAATCCGGCATTCCCTCTTTGGGCGGATAAGTGACCGCTCCGCCGAAGGTGAAGGCGAAACCCATATCGAGGAGCTTTTTCGCCTCGTCTTTCGTGCCCGTAAAGAAATGAATGAGGCCTGGGACAGTATTTAGTATTTTGTATTTGACATCTAGTATTTCGATGAGATCGGTGAAGGCATCACGGCAGTGGATAACGAGCGGCTTTTGAACTTCGTGCGCCAATTTTATCTGCTCCTCGAAAATCTCTCGCTGTCGTTTTTTAATTTCCCCTATTCTCTCTTCTTTATTCTCTATTCTGTAGTAGTCGAGGCCGCACTCGCCTATCCCGACCGTCTTCGGGTCCAAGGCGATCTCTTTGTACGCCTCGTAATCGAATTTTTTCGTGAGCGCGAATTCCGGGTGGAATCCGACCGAAGCATAGACCGGCTCATCCTCGTTCGCGTGGGCCATTTCTATGGCCAGACGGGAATCCTCCATGTCGGTCCCGGAGTTGACCATCCCGACCCCCGCCGCCAGGGCGCGCTCGATCGCCGCTCCGCCTTCTTCTTTCAATCCGGCCAGGTTCACGTGGGTATGGGCGTCGAAGTATCTTGGCATCATAGGTTGAATTATAGATTAAGTTCGACTAAGATTGCGATACACATTAACAAACCAAAAAGGAGGTATACGGTGCTACGAATGGTCTTTATCGACTGGGACGGCACGTCGGTCACCAGTAAATATGTCTACTACGAATCCATGGTGGAGATATTCAAACGGCATAATGTGAGACCGCCGGATATCGTCAAGTTCGGCAATGAGGTCGCCGCCGCCCGAACTTTCCAAGAATTCTACGAAAAATGCGGTCTGCCGGGGATCCAGGAAAGCGAGGACACGAAAGTGCGCGACCCTTATGTGGCGAACAATTGGCACCGCATCGTGCCAACGCCCGGATTTGTGCATCTCTTGCATACCTGCCGAGCCATCGGGTTGCCGGTCGTTATATTGAGCAATAACTCCGACGATATAATAAGCCGTAAGTTGGAAGAGTATCGCCTCAAGGGTTACGTCGACCGGATCGCCGGAGTGGCGGATAAGGCCGATTATCTCGGGAACCTCATTGCTCTCGAAGGGCACAATCCATCCGAGATGATACACATCGACGATACGAAAGAGGGGTTATTGGCCGCCAAAACGTTCGGCGTGCGCACCATGGCCTTCACCGGCGGCTTTAATACGAAGGAAAGGCTTTTGGAGGCCGATCCCGAGTTTCCGGAACGCCGGAACGGTACATTGGCCGACGTCTCCGACTGCTTTCAAGCACTGGAGATAATCTACAAGCTGAGATATGCGGAGAAAGAGCGGGTTTGACCCGCTCTATTTTATTCTCGGAAAAAGTATCGCCGGCTTTTTGATCTTCAACTTCTTCCCTTCCCAAGAGATCGCCGCCGTTATCTTATCGGCCGTACCGGGCAGGAATGGCTCGAGCATGGCCGCCACGTTGTCCAATATAACGACCAATCCCCAAACTATCCGGCCGTCGAAACTTTCCCAGGGCTTGTGCTCGTTCACGTACTTGTCGCCGAAGGCGATGAGGCCCCAAACGGCGGCGAGCGCCTCGTTAAAGGAATAGGTCTCCGTATGCGCCGCTACCCTTTCCCGGGTCTCCGCGATCAGCTTGTCTATCTCGGGATCGATCTCTCCGGATTTGAAATTACCGTCATCCAGTTTTTCCCCCAGCGTGAGGACCCGGGCGGCGAAATTGCCGAGGCCGTTCGCGAGATTGGCGTTGTAACTTTCATTGAACCGCTCCCAAGTGAAATCCCCGTCCTCGAAAGGCGCCAGGTCGTGCAGAAGCCAGAACCGCAAAGCGTCCGTGCCGTATTTTTCCGTGACGGCGAACGGGTCGATGACATTCCCCAAGCTTTTAGACATCTTTTGGCCGCCGGAATTGATGAAGCCGTGGATGAGTATCTGGCGCGAAGGCGGAAGCTCCGCCGACATGAGCATGGCCTGCCACATGGCCGACTGCTGGCGCAAGTTATCCTTCCCGGCGATCTGGACGCCGGGCCAGAAGCTCTCGAAATTACGGGCGTCTTCGGGCCAGCCGAGCGTCGAAATATAGTTCACCAACGCGTCGAACCAAACGTACATTACCTGCGTTTCGTCCCCCGGCACGGGAACGCCCCAAGGCATTTTCGAGCTCAAGCGCGAGATGCTGAAATCCTGCAGGCCGGCCGCCACGAAGTTACGGATCTCGGTCAAGCGATGGCTCGGCACGACGAAATCGGGATGCTTCTCATAGAGCTCCAAGAGCGGCTTCTGGTATTTGGAAAAACGGAAGAAGTAATTCTCTTCCTCGATGAGCTCCAGAACGAGGTTCGGATGGATCGGGCATTTGCCGCCGACGAGCTCGGATTCCGTCTTTTCGAGCTCGCAGCCGACGCAATATTTTATCTCGTAGTTCTTCTTGTAAATATCCCCGTTCTTGTCGCAGCGGCGCCAGAATTCCTGCGCGGCGGCGACATGGTGGGGGTCGGTCGTCCGGATGAAGTGCGTATAGCTCAAATCCAGGGCCTGCTTCAGACGGTCGAATTTGGCGGCATTTTCGTCGACGTATTCCTGCACGTCCTTCCCCGCTTCTTTGGCGTTCCTGTAGATCTTGAGGCCATGCTCGTCCGTGCCGGTATTGAAAATGACCTCCTCGCCGCGCAGGCGGCGGAAGCGGGCGGCAACATCCGCCTGGACTATTTCCAAAGCGAAGCCTATATGCGGAGCCGCGTTCACGTAAGGCAGGGTCGTCGTGATATAGAAACGTTTCTTATCCATTCGTTAGAAATGGTAACGGAGGGGCGGATTCAAGGCAAGAAAGGCCTAGAGTTCCAATCCCAGATGCTTTTCCCGCCTTTCCGCAATGTAGTCGATGACCTCCTGGATAAGGACCGAGATGGGCACAGCGAGGACGATGCCGATGAACCCCGCGAGCTCTCCGCCCGCAAGCAGGGCGAAAACGACGATGACCGGATGGACCCGCATGCTCTTGCCCATCACGATGGGAACGAGAATATGGTTCTCGAACTGCTGGACGATCAGGAAGAAGATGACGGCGTAGACCGCAAGGACCACCGAATCCGAGATGGCGATCAGGAAAGCCACCGCACCAGTGACGATCGGGCCGATGATCGGCACGACCTCCAAAATGGCGGCGATGACGCCTAAAATTAGCGGATACCGGACTCCGATGAGCCACATGCCGAGCCCCACGGCGACGCCGATGAAGGCACTCAGGACGAGCTGGGTCCCGAGCCAGCGGCGCATTTTGAACTTGAAGCGGTCGAAGACGGCGACGATCGGCCGTTCATAGGCCTGGGGCAATATGAGACGCAGCATCTTATCGGCCCCGTCCTTCTCGACGGTGAGATAAAGGGTGATGATGAAGGCCGCCAGTATCAAAAGAAGGTTCTCGAGCACCCTTGTCACCGTGACCGGTACCGAGCCGTTCGTGCCGAGATACTGACTCACGACCGAACCGATGCCGTTGCTCAGATTGGCCAAGGACGGGATCGACACGTTCACATTGAAGAAGGTGACGGTCGATTCATTGAAGTGGGCGAAGAAACCGCCGGCCTCGTGAGCGATGACCGGAACGATGAAATAAAGGGCCGCGATAAGCACGATGATCGCGAGAAGGATGACGAGGAGCGTTCCCAAAAGACGCCCGATGCGCAATTTTTCCGCCACGAAGCTGACGATGGGGTCGAGGCCCAATGAGAGCACGACGCCAACCAGAAGCGCGGAGAACGCTCCCCGAGCAAGGTAGATCAACCCGACCATGGCGGCGAAGATGAATATCCGCCACAGGGTCGGCCAGCCGATTTCGAACTTCGCGGGATTCACGACCTTACTATACCACAGGCGGCGCTATATTTTGAGAAGCGGAAGGAACGACCGGCCGGCTTTGAACGGGCCGATGACGGCCAGGTTCAGGTTGCGGTCCGTAAAGACCTGCTTAGCGACCTTCTGAACTTCCGCGGCCGTTATCGCGTTAACTTTTTTCGCCAGCGCCTCCGGCGTCTGGAGAGGCAGGCCCAAGAGTTCGGCGCCCGCGTAAAATCCAGCGATGTCGTCCGATCCCTCGAGAGAGAGGAAAAGCTCTCCGATGAAATGCTCTTTGGCCTTCTTGAGGTCCTTGGCGTCCACCTTTTCGCTCTTCAGGCGGGAGAATTCTTCCAAGGCGGCCTTGATGGCGACCTCGATCTTTTCGTGGTCCAAACCGGCCGACATTTGAATGAGGCCGTGGTCGGTATAGAGATCGGGCTCGCAGCGCACGTAATAGGCGGCTCCGAGCTCTTCGCGGATCTTTTGGAATAGACGCGAGCTCATTCCTCCGCCCAAGATCTCGGCGGCGAGCTGGAGGGCGTACTTTCTTTCGTCGCGCGCGTCGAAGGCCCGGAAGCCCATGACGATGTGCGACTGGTCGACGTCCTTGAAGCGGACGAGTTCTTTGGGTTTCGCTTGGGAATCTTTGACCGCCGGTTTTTTTCCTTTCACGCCCGGGGCAAGGACGGAGAAATGGCGCTCGACGTCCTTCAATGCTCGTTTCGGATCGAACTTGCCGGACAGGGTGACGATGGTCGCCTGGGGCAGATAATGTTTCTTGCGGTAAGCGGTAAAGTCGTCCCGTGTGAGCTTTTGGATGACCTCTTTCCGGCCGCCGATGTCCCAGCCCGCCGGCTGGTCGCCGTAGACGGCCTGCATGAAGATGTCCTGCACCTTGCGCATCGGCGTATCTTCATACATGTTGAGCTCCTGGACGATGACGCCGCGCTCTTTCTCGATCTCCGCTTGGGCGAAGATCGGATCCACGTACATGTCGGAAACGACATCCAGGATCTCTCCGAAGTTGTCCTTCTTCACCTTGGCGAAGTAGCTCGTCGATTCCTGGGAAGTGAAGGCGTTGTACTGGGCGCCCAATCCGTCGAGCTCCGAGGTTATTTCTAGGGCTGTCGGCCGCTTTTGGGTGCCTTTGAAGACCATGTGCTCCAAAAAGTGCGAGAGGCCGTTGATCTCTTTCGTTTCGTACTTCGAACCGGCCTCGACCGTGACCATGGCCGTCGCCGTAAGGGCCTCGGGCTGCGGGATCATTATCACTCTGAGGCCGTTCTTCAACCTGTGGCGGAGGGGTTTTTGCATTGCTCCATTATAATCGGAATAAAAAGCGGCAAGCAAACGCTTGCCGCTTTCCCGTTATCCGGCATGAAGAGTCACCGGGTCTGCGTCTGGCAATAGATATATTCGTGCGTATGATCGTCGAAATAAGACCATATCCTCCGCTGGGTCCCATCGATGTTGTCCAGTTGGTCGACGTCGTTCACGCCGGGGACGTACCAAGGCGACCAGGATCCGTCGAACCATTGGATGCGGTATCGCGCGATACCCGGCTCGGTAGACGTTGCGAGGCCCAACTTCTCGAACGGCCCCGTACCGCCCGGGTTGCCGAGCGGCGCGGCCACCACATCGACCGCCGACCCGATGCAATAAGGCGAGAACATGACCGTCATGGAAGGCACGGCTATTTTGACCGGGGCCGAAGATGACACCGCCGACGGAGCCACGGCAGGGGCCGCGGAGACCGCGGTGGCGGAAGAAGAGACGGCGGGATTCTGGCCGACTTGCTGCATTCTTTGGACGATCATCGCCTGAAGCTCCTGAATGATCTTATTCAAGCCCTGCATCATGATCCGATTTATCTCCGCATCGGACGTTCCCGACGCGGTCGCGGAACCGTTCGTGACGACTTGCGCCCGGCCTGTTCCGGGAAGCCAGATCCCGGCGGCGATAAGTACCGCAAGGCCCAGTGCCGTTAATTTGCCTTTCATGTTCTATCCGTTCAAACGATCGGCTAGGCGGCCTTTTAGTTCGCTGATGCTCACCCTTTCCTGCTTCATCGTGTCGCGATCGCGGACCGTGACGTCACCTTTTTCGAGCGAGTCGAAGTCGACGGTGACGCAGAACGGCGTACCGGCCTCGTCCTGAGCGCGGTAGCGCTTGCCGATGTTGCCGCGCGCATCCCAGGCGATCATCATGTCTTTCCTGAGATCGCCGGCGATCTTTTCGGCCAGTTCCACAAGCTTGGGCTTATTGGCAAGGAGCGGGAAAACGGCCGCTTTGTACGGGGCGAGTTTCGGGTGAAGGCGCAGGACGGTTCTGGTCTCGCCGTTCACCTCCTCTTCCTCGTAACCGTTCATCAGGAAGAAGAGGGTCGCGCGATCGACGCCGCCGGAGGTTTCGATTATGAAAGGCAGATACTTTTCTTTGGCCTCTTCGTCGAAATACGCCATATCGACGCCGGAATATTCCTGGTGCCGGCGAACGTCCCAATCGCCCCGGTGATGGATACCCTCCATCTCCTTCCACTCATCGCCGGCCTTGAACTCTATATCGAAGGCCGCCTTGGCGTAATGGGCCAGCTCGTCCTTGCCGTGCTCCTTAAAACGGAGATTCCCCTTCTTCATTCCGAGCGAGAGATACCAGTTCATCCGCCGTTCCTTCCATTCCTCGAAAACCTTCATCGACTCCTTCATGTCCGGCTTAACGTAGTATTGGAGCTCCATCTGCTCGAATTCACGGGAGCGGAAGGTGAGGCCGCCGGGCGTTATCTCGTTCCTAAAGGCCTTGCCGATCTGGGCGACGCCGAAAGGTATCTTCACGCGCGTCGAGGAAAGGACGTTCTTGAAGTTCACGTGGACGCCCTGAGTGATCTCGCCCCGCAGGTAGGTCTTCTGCTTCTCGCCCTCGATCACGCCCAGATAGGTCTCGACCATTAGATTGAACTGCTTCGGGGAGGTGAGCTCGCCGCCGCAATCCGGGCATTTGTCGCCTTCGAGCTGGTCGGAGCGGAAACGATGGTGGCATTTTTTGCACTCGACGAGCGGATCGGAAAAGGACTCCAAGTGGCCGGAGGCCTCCCAGACCTTCGGGTTCATTATAATGGCCGCGTCGAGGCCCACGACGTCCTCGCGTTCCTGGACCATCGTCTTCCAGAACTCGTTTTTGATATTGCGCTTGAGCTCGCTGCCCAGCGGCCCGTAATCCCAGGTGCCGGTCAGCCCTCCGTAGATCTCGGACCCCGGATAGATGAAACCCCGCCTTTTGGCCAAACTGCCGATCTTCTCGAAAAGGTCCATATAAATCGATTCTAATGAAAGAGGCGCGAACTTACAATCCGCGCCCGTTTCCACCATTCGCTATTCTTTATTCTCTACTCTTGGTCATGGAGTCACTATCCCCTGGCTCGAACCGACGGTCGGGTCTTGAGGCAAGGCGGTCGTTACGCCGGGCGCGGTCGACTGGACGGACGATCCGGTGAAGTTATCGGTCGCGGTCATCGTCGTCACATTTAAAATGGGCTCGTACTGGCCGATGAGGGCGATCGATGGCGTC
>JAMCRC010000012.1 GCA_023380415.1 Patescibacteria group bacterium
CCTCGTCAATGTCGGCGGTAACTATAACCGTCCAAAGGTAGCGCAATTCCTTTCCGGGTAAGTTCCGGAGCGCATGAGTGGCGTAACGACCTGAGAACTGTCTCAACGAAAAGCCCGATGAAAATGCGACACCCGTGAAGACGCGGGTTACTGGCAGCAAGACGAAAAGACCCCGGAAGCTTTACTGTAGTTTGATATTGGCATTAGTTGCTTGGTGCGTAGCGTAGTGGGGAGGATTTGAAGTTCTGGTTTCGGCCAGGGCGGATCCGACAGTGAAATACCCATCTCCAAATGATTAATGTCTAACCCCCAGGGCAAAAACCTGGAGGAACAGTGTCTGACGGGCAGTTTTTCTGGGGCAGAACCCTCCTAAAAAGTAATGGAGGGGTCTATCAAGGTCAGCTTGGCGCGGATGGACATCGCGCTCGAAGTACAAAAGCATAAGCTGGCTTGACTGCAAGGCCTACAAGCCGCGCAGGCGCGAAAGCGGAGTTTAGCGACCCGACCGTCCTTTATAGAAAGGCGGGAGATACCGGACAAAAGCTACTCCGGGGATAACAGGCTAGTGAGATCCGAGAGTCCCTATCGACGATCTCGCTCGGCACCTCGATGTCGGCTCACCACATCCCGGGACTGGAGAAGGCCCCAAGGGTTTGGCTGTTCGCCAATTAAAGTGGTACGTGAGCTGGGTTCAAACCGTCGTGAGACAGGTTAGTCTCTATCTGCTGTCAGCGTGAGTGTTTGAGGGAAGTCGTCTCTAGTACGAGAGGACCGAGATGAACGAACCGCTGGTGTACCGGCTTTGCCACCAGGTGAAGTGCCGGGTAGCTATGTTCGGACGGGATAAGCGCTGAAAGCATCTAAGCGCGAAGCCTCTCCCAAGATTAGACACTATGAACTCCTGGAAGACTACCAGGTTGATAGGCTCTAGGTGTAAGAACGGCAACGTTTTTAGCCGAGGAGTACTAATATGTTCAACTTCGCTACTTTCGTCGCTCAAAGGAGCACATTAATTTCTATCTCAAAAAGCCGACGTGTCCCTCACTTAGGTTCTAAGTGGGGGATAGGGCTTTAAAAGGGGTTTTTGTTTGCCGGTGTTCAACTCTAGCGTGGCCCACCTCATTCCATTCCGAACTGAGAAGTGAAAGCGCTAAAGCTCGATGATACTAACCTGCGTGGTTGGGAAAGTAGAGTATGCCGGCATACAAAAGCCCCTTTTTTGTTTTCTGCAACTCAGAAATATCCTGAGCCGCGTCGAAGGGTCGATGTATCGGTGTGTGGAGCCACCAAAAGTAGTATGGCCGTATACTACTTTTGGGTTTAATTTATCCATGAGAACGACGGCCCGTTGAGTACTCTCCCATGGTCCGGATTTGCCTAGATGGCATTTCCGTAAACCATCAGAATTACGTACTGGTGATGATTATGTCTGAGTTATATCGATTTGTGTGGAACTTTGGCAATAAAATTGTGGATTATTTATACTGATACCAATGGTCAAATACTTGAGCGATCAGAATTTGAAGAAGCTCTCCAGCAAGACCTGCCTTTTGCGCATCGATTTGAATGTGGAGGCGGGAATGCCCTTGGACTCATACCGCCTGGAGGCCGTGATACCGACCATAAAACTCCTGCTCAGATCCGGAGCGAAGGTCGTTTTGATGAGCCACCGCGGAAGGCCGCCGAAGAATGCAGAATCAAGAATAGAGAATAAAGCTTTTACACTCGCGCCGTTTGGGCCGGTATTCGCGAAGAAGCTCAAAACGCCGGTCGATTTCATCGAAGCGGCGCGGCTAGGCGCTTTGCAAAAGGCCGTTCAAAAATCTACAGCCAAATTAGTCCTTATAGAGAATTTGCGCTTTTTCAAAGGAGAAGAGACAAACGATCCATCATTCGCCCGTGAACTGGCAAAATGCGGTGATATTTACGTGAACGACGCCTTTGCCGTCTCCCATCGAGCGAACGCTTCCGTCGCAGCCATCACGAAGTTCCTGCCCTCATACGCCGGTCTTTTGATGGAAAAAGAGATAAAGAATCTCGGGGCGGCGCTCAAGAAGTCCGAACGCCCGCTTGCACTTATCGTGGGCGGCGCCAAGGTCTCGGACAAGCTGGGGGTCGTGAAGAACTTCTGGAAAAGGACGGACGCCGTCATTGTGGGCGGAGGGCCGGCCAACACTTTCCTCCAGGCGGAGGGAATGAACGTTATCGACTCGCTCGTCGATTCGGCCGCCCTGTCGCTCATCAAGCCCTATCTTAATTCGCCTAAGGTGCATTTGCCGTCCGATCTGAAATGGCAGGGGACGAAAATATTGGATATCGGCCCGAAGACCGTCAAGGACTACGCGGCCGTCATCAAAAAAGCGCGGACGATAATCTGGAACGGCCCGATGGGCTGGTTTGAAAAGAAGGCCTACGCGGCCGGGACCAAAGGCGTTTCGAAAGCGGTTCTCGCGAACAAGAAGGCCCGCATTGTGATCGGCGGCGGCGAGACGGTCACCTCGCTGGGCTTGATGGGCAAGAAGCCAAGAATGGGCAAGAATGTCTTCGTGTTGGCTGGAGGCGGTGCTATGTTGGATTTCCTGGCCGGCAAGAAACTGCCGGGAATCGAATCACTAAAATGAAGTCTATAGTTATCTTTTACCACTCGAGCTGTCCGGACGGGTTCAGCGCCGCCTGGGCGGCCTGGAAAAAGTTCGGCAACAAGGCCCAATACGTGCCGATTCCGGCTAGCCAAACCAAAGAACAGCTTGGAGGCATGGAAGTCGAGGGCCGGGAGGTCTATTTTTTGGATTCCTGCGCTTCGGTGGAAAATCTCCAAAAGCTCACGGCGGCTAACCTGTCCGTGACGGTCATCGACCACCATCTGACGAACAGGGACCGCAGTGCGTATGTGACGAATTTTATTTTTGGTATCAAGCACTCCGGGGCCGTGCTGGCCTGGAAATATTTCCACCCGGACAAAGACGTGCCACTGCTTCTTAAATACGTTGAAGATAACGACCTTTGGAAATTCAAGCTGCCGAACAATAGCGCGATAGGGGACTGGATCGGCTTGGCCAACTTCGGCTTCAAGGATTGGGATAAATACGTTAGGCAGTTGGAGCATAAAGAAACGCGGGAGAAATGCGTCGCCGAAGGGCAGGTGGTGGGCGCTTACAAAGACAGCATTGTTCGGGATGTTCTGGAGCACGCCTACGAGGTCGATTTTTTGGGCTGCAAGGCCCGAGTCGCGAACGAATCTGTCGGCGCCATCCATTCCCAGGTTGGGCACCTTTTGCTCGACAAGGACCATCCGGTCGCTATAGTTTGGTACGAAAACGGGCGAAACCGCAAATATTCCCTGCGTTCCAAGGGCGATATGGATGTCGCAAAGCTCGCGGCCAAGTTCCCCGGCGGGGGAGGCCACAAACACGCGGCCGGATTCACCTTACCGGCCACGGAACCATTCCCATGGAAGCCAATACGAAAGTAGCAAGTAGAAAGTAGTAAGTATAAGAAAATATTGGGAGTATGACGAAATTCATAATTAACACGGATGGAGGTTCCAGGGGCAATCCTGGGCCGGCGGCGATAGGCGTCGTGATCGGCCCTTCGACAAGCTCAGGGCAAGCGCACGAATACGGCGAATATATCGGCAAGACCACGAACAACGTGGCCGAGTACAAGGCGGTCGTTTTCGCCCTTAAGAAGGCCAAGGCCATTTTGGGCGGAGATAGGGCGGCCGAGACGGATATCGAGGTCAGGGCCGATAGCGAGCTTTTGGTCAGGCAGATGAACGGCGAATATAAGATAAAGAACGTCGAGCTCCAGCCGCTCTTCTTCGAGATCTGGAACGCGAAGATAGATTTCAAATCCGTCGTGTTCAAACACGTACCGCGTGAGGAGAACCGTGACGCAGATAGACTCGTTAATAAAGCTTTGGATACGCTAATTTAGCTACGAATTACGAATTTCTTGCGAATATACGAAACCGTATTCGTTATATTCGTAAAGAATTCGTATTTCGTAGCTATTTCAGTTTTTCCTCCAATATTTTCCTGGCCAAATTAGGTTCGGCCTTGCCTTTGGTCATGGCCATCATTTGGCCGACCAGGAACTGGAGGGCATTCTGTTTGCCGTTTCTGTAGTCGGCGACCGACTTCGGATTAGAAGCGATCACCTGGTCCGCGACGGCGCCGAGAGCGCTTTCATCGTTCATAAGCTCTATCCCCTCGCTCTTCATTAGGTTTTCCGGATCTTCGCCGGTTTGGAACATCTTGGCGAGAATGTCCTTGGCGAGACGGCTCGTAAGTTTGCCGTCGCTCAAAAGAGCCACCAGATGGGCGATGTGTTCCGCTGGGATCTTCGCGGCGCTCAGGTCGCCGCCGGAGTTCTTCATCAACCCCCGGAAATCGCTCGTTAAATAGTTGGCGAGCGTTTGATAGTCGGCCTTGGGCGAACGGTCCTTGAGCTCCGAGGCCGCTTCCTCGAAGTATTCGGCGAAGGGCCTTTCGAGCGTGAGCGTTTCGACGATGTTCTGGGGCAAGCCGAATTCCTGGACGAAACGGTGCTGTTTGGCCTGCGGCAATTCCGGGAGCTCGGCTCTCAGTTTTTCGACGTCGAAGGCCTTTTGGACGTCCAAGGGCGGCAGGTCCGGCTCGGGGAAATAACGGTAATCGTTCAGATCGTCCTTGCTTCGCTGGCTCACCGTGATGTTCCGCTTGTCGTCCCAGCCGCGCGTCTCTTGTTTTATCTTCTCGCCCGCATCGAGCGCCTTGGATTGCCTTTCGACCTCGTACTCTATAGCGTCGTGGACGGCCTTGAAGGAATTAATGTTCTTGACCTCCACTTTGGTACCCAGCTTCCCGGCCCCTTCCGGGGCGATGCTCACATTGGCCTCGATGCGCATCTGGCCCTTTTCCATATCGGCGTCCGAGGCGTCGAGATAGCGCAATATTTGTTGCAGCGCGGCGGCGAACGCGACCGCCTCGTCGGCGTTCTTGACGTCCGGCTCGGTAACGAGCTCCATCAGGGGCACACTCGCGCGGTTGTAATCCACGAGCGTGGCGCCGTTCTCATGGGCCAGGCGGCCGGCATCCTCCTCGAGGTGGACGCGGGTGATACGGATGCCGTTCAAGAGGCCTTTCTGGACGATGGGGAACTCGTATTGGGAGATCTGATAGCCCTTGGGGAGGTCGGGGTAGAAATAGCTCTTGCGGTCGAATTGGGAGAAGCCGGCGATTTCGCCTCCCAAGGCCAGGCCGATCTGGACCATCTTCCGGACCGCCTCTTTGTTGATGGTGGGAAGGGTGCCCGGGTGGCCAAGGCAGATCGGGCAGACGTTCACGTTCGGCTTGGGCTCGTTAGGGTCGTTCTTGCAGCCGCAGAACATCTTTGTCCTGGTCTTGAGTTCGGCATGGATCTCCAATCCTATGGTCGGGATGTACATAAAAAACGTTGTTGTTTTCTGTATTATTCTACGTTAAAATGATGCCAGAGGTAAAGATTGAAACCGATGGCCGACCTATCCAAATTGGAGGGGACCTTAGGGGTTAAGTTCAAAAACCAGGAGGTTTTGAAGGAAGCCCTAACGCACCGCTCCTACCTGAACGAGCATCCCGCCTGGCCGCTCCCGAACAATGAGCGACTCGAATACTTGGGCGATGCCGTTTTGGAATTGGCCGTTACCGAACATCTTTTCGCGAACTACCCGGATTTCCACGAGGGGCGCATGACTACCCTGCGGGCCGCGCTCGTGAACCGCGAGATGCTCGCCGAAGTGGCCAAGGAGATCGATCTCCAAAAGTTCGTCATGATGTCCAAAGGCGAGGCCAAGGACAGCAAGAAGGCCAAGGATATAATCCTTTCGAACGCCTTCGAGGCCCTGATGGGAGCCGTCTATTTGGATTGCGGATACGAGGCGTCCAAAGAGATAACGGAAAAATATGTCCTTCCTCATCTGGAGGAGATATTGGAAAAAGGTTCCGACCGCGATCCGAAGAGCATACTTCAGGAGATAATCCAGGAGAACATGAGATTGACGCCGACCTATGACGTCGTCCGCGAAAGCGGTCCGGACCACGAAAAGAAGTTCGAGATCGGGGTTTATTTCGGCGGTAAGCTCTTTGCCCAAGGGACGGGCTCGTCGAAACAAGAGGCCGAGAACCGGGCGGCCAGGAACGCGCTCGTCAAACTTGAAGACCAATCAAAAAGGAATGCCTAATTTTCTCACTCGCCTGGAACTCCAGGGTTTCAAGTCGTTCGCCGGCAAGACCGTTTTGGAATTCCCTTCGCGCGTCACGGCCGTCGTCGGACCGAATGGCTCCGGTAAGTCCAACATCATCGATGCCATCCGCTGGGTCCTCGGCGAGCGCGAGGCCAAGCAGCTCAGGGGCGAGACCTTGGGCAACTTGATCTTCGCGGGCACTCCGAAGAAGCCCGCGGTCGGCTTCGCCAAAGTGGCGCTATGTTTCAATAACCAGAAAAAGATATTTCCCGGCGAAGCGGCCGAAACCGCCCTTGAACGCCGCATCGATCGGTCCGGCGACTCCACTTTCACGTTGAACGACAGCGAAGTGAAGCTTAAGGACCTTCTGCCGATGCTCGCCAAGGCGCGCCTTGGCACCCGGGGGCTCATGATCGTGGGCCAGGGCCAGAGCGACATATTCGTCCGGAGTACGCCCGAGGAAAGGCGGCTCATGATCGAAGAGGTGCTCGGCCTTCGGGAGTTCCGTTTAAAGAAAAACCAGGCCGAAAGGCGGCTCGAGTCGAGCGAGATAAACATGGAGAAAGTGCGGGCCATGCTCGAAGAGCTCGCGCCCCACGTGCGCATTTTGAAATCCTCGTGGATAAGGTTCCTCCGCCGGACGGAAGTGGAGGAGGAGCTCAAGGCGCTCGAAAACGCCTATTTTTACGTCCGCCACAAAGCGCTTGTTTCCGACCTGAGCAAGGTAGAGACGCCGCTTAAAGCGCTTCAGGACGAGCTCGCATCCGCGAATCGCGAGATAGCGGAACAGGAAAAAACCCTCGAAAAAGAAAAGAGCACCGATGCCGACTTTGAAAAAGCGAGGGGCGTCCGTGAAAAGATAAAGGCGGGCATGCAGGAGGAATCGGCGTTATCGCTCTCGCTCGCCAAGCTCGAGGCGCGTCTCGAGATGCAGAAGGTGGTCGCGCCGACAGACCATTCGGCGGCCGAGCTGAAACTTATCGTCCAAGACCTCCGGAAAGATATCGCCGCTTGGCGCGGCGCCGACGATATCGCCTCCGTTAAGCAAGCGATGGATGGCTGGCTGGCTCGCCTCAAAAAAATCATCGAAGGCGAGAGCGTCGCGTTGGATAAGAACTTGGTCGCTGAGGTGGAGAAATTCAAAAACGACCTTAAAGCGAAGAAAGATGCCATTTTGAATCTCCAAAAAGAAGAAGAAGAAATAGCGGCCGGACAGCAAAGATCGAATCAGGTATTCCGCGAACGCGTCGAGGCCTTGAATAGATCGAAGAACAATGCTCGCGCCCTCGAGCAGAGGATGCAATCCGGACTTATCGAAAAAGAGAAGCTCCAGATGGGCCTCAAGGATCTGGAACGCGAATGGCTGGCCCTGGGCCGGGCGCTCGGGGAGCTCGATATGGCGAACCCGCCGATCGGAGCGGCGGAGCTCGGGACCGAGGCCTGGAGCGAGACCGAGAGAAAACTGATGCGCCTCCGGGGCGAACTCGCGGCGATCGGCGAAATAGATGCGAGCCTGATCAAGGAGGCGGATGAGAGCGAGGCCCGGTACGATTTTCTTACGAGCCAAGTGGCGGACCTCGAGAAAGCGACTGCCGATCTCAAGACGCTGATCAGGGAGCTCGATCAGCATATCCACGAGGATTTCAAAAAGGCCTTCCACGCCATCAGCGAGGAGTTCAATAATTATTTCCGCTTGATGTTCGGCGGCGGCAAGGCCAAACTTTCTTTGGAGATAAAAAATCCGCCGGCCATAACGGAAGAAGTGCCGCCGAACGGAGAGAGTAACGGAGAAACGGCGGCCGCGCCGGCGAACTATGAGAACGACCGTGACTTGGAGGTGGGCGTCGAGGTGGACGTAAGCATCCCGCGGAAAAAGATAACCAATTTGGAGATGCTCTCGGGAGGTGAAAAGACGCTGGTGTCGCTCGCGGCCCTTTTCGCCCTTATCGCCATATCGCCGCCGCCCTTCCTCGTCCTCGACGAGATAGATGCGGCCTTGGACGAAGAGAACGCCCGGCGCTTCGCCGGCCTCATCAAGGAATTCGCCTCGAAGACGCAGTTCGTCATCGTGACGCATAACCGCTCGACGATGGAGGCTGCCGAGGTGCTTTACGGCGTGACGATGGGAGAGGACGGGGTCTCCAAGGTCCTTTCGCTCAAGCTGGAGTAGGTTTGGGCGATCAGGTATCCCATCGAAAACACGCTATCGATCCGCCCCAGCCGGCGGATTGCGCTCGCTCTCGGCCCCGCTCTCTCGCTGACGCTCGAACCATGCCCGCTCGGCTCCTCGAGTCTGATGACTCTCGGAGTCTGAAGACCTGCGAGACGGTTTTCTCAGGGACACCTGCCCACCCAGCCATTTAATTGGTGTTTCGTTTGGCCCACTCAGAAGAAATCGAACCTTAATTGGTCGTATTTTTCCTTCGTTCAAGGACCCGTTCCGATTAGGTTTATTGGGAGAAACTTGCGTTTTTCCGGGGTTTTGGGTACATTAGTCCCTGTAGCAAAACCAAGAAAATGCTCGCCATTAAGCTCAAAAGGGTAGGGAAGAAGCATCAGGGATCCTTCAGGATCGTGGTCGCCGAAAAGCGCTCCGCGATGAAGGGCAGTTTTACCGACGATCTCGGCTGGTGGAACCCGCGCACGGACAAGTACGACGTGGAAAAAGAGCGGGCCCTGGAATGGATCAAAAAAGGCGCCCAGCCGACGCCCACCGTCCATAATCTCCTCGTGACCGCCGGCGCCCTAAAGGATAAAAAGATCCCGGTCCATAAAGTGCCGAAGAAGGCAGCCGAAGAAGCCGCCGCTTCACCGGCGGAAGGACCTAAAGCCCCGGCCCCGGTTGCCGAGAAGCCGGCCGAGCCGGCCCCCGCCTCCGCTGAAGCTGCGGCGGACAAGCCGGAAGCTCCGGCCGACGCCCAAGCCAATTAATCTTGACTTTTAATAGGATTTGTGCTAACCTATAGACAAGCTTTCAGAGGTGAAAGAAAAGGTCGCGAGTGACGCAATACCAGCATGAAAGAAAATTCCGATAAGGATTTCTTGGAGTTCTTGGTGAAGTCCATCGTCGATCATCCGGATGACGTGGTGATCGATCGGCGCGTTGACGAAATGGGCGTGCTTCTCACGCTCAAGGTCAACCCGCAGGACATGGGCCAAGTGGTCGGCCGCCAGGGCGCGACCGCCAAGGCGATTCGGAGCTTGCTTCGCATCGTCGGCATCAAGAGCAATGCCCGCGTGAATCTTAAGATCGAGGAACCGGAAGGTTCAACGCACGGGCACAGCGAACCGAGAGAATAGGTTCGAGAATGAAGGCCGCACCGCAAGGTGCGGCTTTTCGTTGGCGCCTTAACCGGGAAAGGGCCGCTGTGCGAGAAAATATCCTGAAAGTAGTAGAATAAGAACCAATGAAACTTTTCCATATCATTACTCTCTTTCCGGAAGCAATTGAGGACTATCTGCATGCTTCGATCCTCGGCCGGGCGGAGAAGAGAAAAATATTGAAGTTCGACTTGGTCGACCTGCGGCGTTTCGGCTCTGGGCCGCACAAGAAAGTGGATGACCGGCCTTTCGGCGGCGGGCCGGGCATGGTGATGCAGGTCGAGCCGATAGCGGCCGCCCTGCAGAATATAGGATCAAGAATTAAGAATAGAGGAACGGCGAAACGCACGAAAAAACGGGTGATACTTTTTTCCACGCGCGGAAAGGTATTCACCCAGAAAGAGGCCAAACGTCTCTCGAAATACGACGATATTATTTTCATCTGCGGCCGATACGAAGGGGTGGATGAACGCGTGGCCGAATATTTGGCCGACGAGGAGGTATCAATAGGAAATTTCATCCTGGCTGGCGGAGAATTGCCGGCGCTAATCGTGGCCGAGGCGGTGAGCCGCCAAGTGCCGGGTGTTTTAGGAAAGACCGAGTCATTGGAGGATATCAAGGGCTCTTATCCCGTCTATACCCGTCCGCCGGTCTGGAAAAAGCACAAAGTGCCAGACACCCTCATGTCCGGGAACCATAAGGAGATCGAAAAATGGAGGAAACTTTGACAAATCCTCGCCATTTCGCTAGTATACGAAGCGTCACATTATGCCAGCAGAAACCTTAACCGAAGAGCAGATCGCCGAGATCGCCAAAACCGGCCTTTTTTACGGGCACAAAAAAACGGTCACGCATCCGAAAATGAAGCCGTTTTTGGGCGGCCGCCGGAATGAGATAGAGATAATCGATCCCGAGCAGACGATGAAAAGCCTCGGAAAGGCCATCGAGTTCATCAAAGGCGTCGTCTCCCAGGGCGGGCTCGTCCTTTGGGTCGGCACGAAGCCGGCCGCGAAGGCGGCGGTGAAAGGCATCGCCGATGAGCTTAAGGCGCCCTACGTCACCTTCCGCTGGCTCGGCGGCATCCTTACGAACTTCAAGGTCATCAGCGCCCGCTTGAACTATTTCCTCGATCTCAAGGCCAAGCAGGCCAAAGGAGAGCTTTCCAAGTACACCAAGAAGGAACAGCTCGAGTTCGCTAAGGAGGTCCAGAAAATGACGCGGATCTTCGACGGACTGGCTCCGCTCACGCGCTTGCCGGCCGCCCTGTTCATAGTCGACGCCAAAGAGCACGAAACGGCCGTCCGCGAGGCGCGGCGCCTGAAGATCCCGGTCGTGGCCGTGATCGACTCGAACGACGATCCGACGCTCGTGGACCATCCAATTTTCGGGAACGATCACGCCAAGGCGAGCATTGAGTGGATAGTGGAAAGGATAAGGGAGGGAATAAAGTAATTTTGTTAAAATAAACCTATGGACGATCGCATCATCAAATTGCGGGAAGAGACAGGTGCGGGCGTGATGGAATGCAAACGCGCCCTCGATAAGGCCCAAGGTGACATGAAAAAGGCCCTGGATTTCATCCGTGAGGCCGGCATCGAGAAGGCCGAATCGAAGAAGGAGCGCAAGACGGGCGCCGGATTCCTGGGCGCCTACGTCCACAATAATCGCGTAGGCGTGCTCATGGAAATGCGGGCGGAGACCGATTTCGTCGTCCGCTCGGAGCCGTTCCAGGCGATGGCCCATGAACTTCTTCTGCATATCGCGGCGATGGCGCCGGAGAGCGTGGAAGCTCTCCTTGAGCAGCCTTTCGTGAAGGACGAGAAAACGACCGTCGGGGATCTCGTGAAGAGCGTGACCGGTAAAGTTGGCGAGAATATAAAAGTGGAAAGGTTCACGCGCTACGAGATCTAATAATGGTCCACTTCATCCTCCAAACGGTAATCTTTCTCGCCTTGGGGGCGATGGTGTACCTTTTGGCCGCGGCCTTGCCGCGGGTCGGCGAGAGCGAGGAGAATGGCCCCGGCGAGACGAGCCGATTCATGGCCTACATTGAAAGGGCCGACGAGGTCTTCCAGGGGTTTTGGGAAAAAAGCCTGCGCCGCGTGCGCGTTTGGCTCTTGCGCTTGGACAATCTCATCACCAAGCGCCTCGGCCGTTTCCGCAAGGAGATCCCCAAGGAGGGGAAATTGCCCCTGATGGAAAACGAGGAAACGGTTGATAAAGAGGAGAACTCCCACTAGAATATTCCCAGTCGTTCGCGCAGGTGGCAGAGCGGTCAATTGCATTAGACTGTAAATCTAACGCCCTTGTGGCTACGAAGGTTCGAATCCTTCCCTGCGCACTAACTTGCCGAAAGCGGCACATTTACCCCACTTACCAGTGGGGATTTTTGTTATAATCAGCTTATGAAACACAAAGAGGGGTTTTCACAGATAGCCATGATTTTGATCGCGGTGGGGATAGTCGTTATCGGCGGGGGGCTATATTTTATTTTACGAACACCACAAGTTCATGCACCGGCTCAAACAAATCAGGTGAATCATCAGGTCGTTACTTCTACCGTTAGCAATACCGCTGATTGGGGGATATATACAAACCCTGCGTATGGATTTAGCTTTAGATACCCCCAAGATTTCCAATTAGTTGAAGTGAGTTCCAGTTCATTAAAGCTGTATCCTTTGCCTCAACCTATAGAATTCGGTCCTTACTTCTATATACAGATTATTGCTACCACCACAAACGGCCTAACAGCCGCAGTCAAAAATATGCTTGGATCTAGTCTCGTGTCGTATGAGCAGAAAACTGTAAACGGCAAAGAGTGGTTATATGCTAAAGCCAATGAATACCAAGGAGGTATAGATCAAAATGTTCTCATGAATCTATATTTTACACACCTTACTACTGGAAGCATTTTCAGCATAAAATACCCGTCAAATCAGACTGAATATGCCGATGATCTTGCTGAAATTATGGGTTCTTTAGTAAGTAGCGGAGAGACGCCTACAAGCTCGAATTAATCATGCAATGATTTCTTCCCGTACCTTGTCCAGGAAAAAAGTTCGAACATCCTGTACCAGGGTGCACAAAAAAGAAAAAATCGATGACTTTTGTCATCGGTTTTTGATTTTGTGATGAGGATTCGAGCCTGGGAAAGGGGTCGGGGAAACTGGAGTTTCCCTGTGGTGGAGGTACTGGAACCGCAAGGTGTCAGGGAGCGAGTCGCTATATAGCGACTCGCGACAGGGTCCAATCCTACCCTGCGCACATCTTGTATAATAAGAGGGAACCAATGCCCTCTTTTTTGTCACGCTTATCCAAGGACCAGAACGGCCAAAGCTTGGTAGAGATCCTGGTCGGTCTCGCTATCGGCGCGCTTCTCATAGGCACGGCGACGATCGGCGTGGTGTTCGTCGTCCGGTCTTCGACCACGAACCAGAATTTAGGGACGGCGGCCGACCTCACAAAAGGGATATTGGACAATGTGCGGACCTTTGCCGCGTCGAATTGGTCGAACCTCACCGGTCTCTCGCATGGAGCGAGTTCGACCTATTTCATGGTCGCCTCCGGCACGACGCTCTTCGCCGTGCCCGGCGAGGAGGGCGTGGTCGGGAGCGACGTCCAAAACGGCCTGATCGGCCACTGGGGACTGGATGAAGGCACCGGTACAATTACCTACGATGAAAGCGGGAACGGATATAACGGAACCTTGACCGGCGGACCGGTATGGCAAAGCAACGCGAGCTGCAAGTTAGGCGACTGCTTGTCCTTTTCCGGCGCAAACGGCGTATATGTCTCAGTACCCAGTCCGACAATGAGTTTGACCAATCAAGTCACCGTATCTGCCTGGGTAAAGTTGAACAGCCCTGATACACAGGAGGTCGTTGCTTATCAGAACGGATTTTTGGATTTCCGTCTTTCTTCGACGAATTTCCAGGTATATCTAAATACGAACAACTCCTGGGCCTCGCCGGGTTACGGCCCCATTACTTCCAAAAATTTCGCCCCGGCGGCAGGCCAGTGGTATTTTTTGACGATGACCTATAGCCCGAACAATCTGTTGGCGATATACATCAACGGCCAGTTGAATAACAGTCAAACGATCGGGGTCGCCCTCTATCCAAACTTGAACGCATTCACTCTAGGTTACGCCTATTCGGGCACCGGACTTAATGGCTACATCGACGATGTGCGGCTTTACAACCGCGCCCTTTCAGCGAACGAGGTGAAGCAGATGTACGACAGCCAGTTTTTCTCCCGCTACTTCTACGTCCAGGACGTTTGCCGGACGAACGATGCCTCAAGCTCAATAATCGGCGCGGCACCCTGTACCGGAAGCAATTGGGACGACCCTTTGACCCAGGAGGTGACGGCCGAAACGACATGGAACGCCGGTCCGTCGACGGACCAGACGACACTCTCGACCTTCCTTACGAACTACAATAATTTCACCCTCCGGCAGACCGACTGGTCCGGCGGCGGCGGCCAGACCGGGCCGCTCTCGATACCGAACGCGCAATACGCTTCCGGCACGAATATAACGGGCACGTCCACCTACGGCTCTTTTGAAATAGGGAATCTGAGCCAACAATAGGGACGATTTTGGGTTATAATGATTCCAATGCCAAAGATCCAGAATTTCAGCGAGAACTTGGAGCAGAGCTTCAATCGGCTGGGGAACAAGATCGACGAGAAGATGGCCTCTCCCGAGGTCCCGGGACGGTCGGAAAGGGAAGTGGTCAAGGAATCGGTGCGCGCCATCGCCGAGAGCGCGCCGATCACCTCGCCGCCCACGCCACCCGCTCCGCCCGCGGCCCAAGACCAATCTTTCTTGCCGGCCTATCTTTCGAGCGACGCCGCACCGGAGGAAGTTAAGCGGGCGGTCGAACAATTGGTCGCCTTCACTTTCAAGACCGATATCGAAACGGCCGTCGTCGCTGCTAAACGCTACCCGCCGTTCGTGGAAGACGCCTTCCATGATGCCCTGGTGGATAAGTTGATGCCGGAGTTGAAGAAGAGGGGTTATTTGAAATGAACATTCTCGTCAGTTTCGCCATTGTAGCCATCCTTATACTTTTCGCCATTTGGCTCTATTTCGCCTGGCGTCGCCGGCGCAAGCAATCCTTGGTCCGCGAGCTCGAGACCCAGCTCTTTCTGATCCGGGTTCCCAAGGGCAAGGCGGAGGGCGACGATTTCAAAAAAGAGGTCGCCTTGTCAGAGCAGCTTTTCGGGACCTTGTCCGGACTGAACGAACCTTTCGCCTTCGAAGCGGCCGTGCCTTACATCGGCCAGGAGATCCATTTTTATGCCGCCGTTCCGTATCGTTTCCGCGACGTTTTGGCCCGTCAGGTCCAGGCCCTTTGGGACGCGGCCGTCGTGGAACCGGTCTCCGATTACAATATCTTCAACTATTCCGGAGCGGCCTTGGGTATGACGGTCTTGGAAAAACAGCGTTTCGTTCTGCCTATCGCGACATATGAAGAGTCGGAGAACGACACCTTCCTTTCGGTTTTGGGCGGTCTCGGGCGGGTGGGCGAGATAGGAGAGGGGGCGGCCCTGCAGATCGTGATGCGGCCGGCCGCGAAGCATTTTAAAAAGGAGGTCCAGACGGCCCTCAAGTCCATCAAGGGCGGAGCGAAGCTCCCGTCGGTCATTAACGCCGGACTCGATGTGAAGCCCCAGGATATTATCGAAGGTTTCAGCGGCGGCGGTAAAAAAGAACCCGGCCCGAAAACGGTGGACGAGGATTCGGTGCGGCTCATGGACAGCAAGTTGAAGCGCCCGCTTTTCGAGGTGAACGTACGCATCGTCGCTTCGGCGCCGAGCGAGATGCAGGCCTCGTCTCTCATCGAGAGCGTTGCCGCAGGATTTTCCCAGTTCGGCGCTTCGAACCGCAACGAGTTCAAGCTCGCGGCGCCCCGTAATCAAAGGGCCTTTTTCCATCGGTTCATCTTCCGCGAATTCGATCCAAAAGAAGCGATGGTCCTAACGAGCGCCGAGCTTGCTAGCATTTTTCATCTTCCGACGACTACGATGGGCATTCCCCGCGTCAAATACCTGAAGTCCCGGGAAGCGCCGCCGCCGGCGAGCTTGCCGAAGGACGGAGTCGTCATCGGCGACAGCAGTTTCCAGGGCGATAGCAGGGAGGTGAGGATCGCGGATGAGGACCGGGGCCGGCACATCTACTTGATAGGCCAAACGGGGACCGGTAAATCGAATCTGCTTACGACCATGGCGGCCGAGGATATCGTGCGTGGCAAAGGGGTGGCCGTCATCGACCCCCACGGCGACCTCGTGGAGGATGTTTTGAGCATGATCCCGCCTTCCCGCAAGGAAGATGTCATTGTCTTCGAACCGGGCAATTTGGCGCGCCCATTGGGCCTCAATATGCTCGAATACGATCTTAATCATCCGGAAGAGAAAACATCGATCGTGAACGAGCTTCTGAGCATCTTCGACAAACTTTACGACCTCAAAACGACCGGCGGGCCGATGTTCGAGCAATACATGCGGAATGCCCTCCTGCTTCTCATGGAAGATGCGCCGAACGAGCCCGCCACGCTCATGGAAGTGCAGCGGGTCTTTGCCGATTCGGCCTTTCGAAGCCGGAAGCTCGCACGGGTTAGAAACCCGGTCGTTCTCGATTTTTGGGAAAAGGAGGCCACGAAGGCCGGCGGCGAGGCCTCGCTCCAGAATATCACTCCTTATGTAACTTCGAAGTTCAATAATTTTACGGCGAACGACTATATGCGGCCCATCATCGGCCAGACCAAATCGGCCTTCAATTTTCGGAGCGTGATGGACGACGGGAAAATACTGCTCGTGAACCTGGCCAAGGGGCGGCTGGGCGACCTGAACGCGAATCTTTTGGGCATGATCATCGTGGGGAAGGTGCTTATGGCCGCCCTGAGCCGCGCCGATGTCGCCCAAGAAAAGCGCCGCGATTTTTACCTTTACATCGACGAGTTCCAGAATTTCACGACCGATTCCATCGCCATCATCCTTTCCGAGGCCCGCAAATACCGCTTGAACCTGACGGTCGCCCATCAGTTCATCGCCCAGCTTTCGGATAAGATCAAAGACGCCGTTTTCGGAAACGTCGGCTCGATGATATCTTTTCGGGTCGGACCGCAGGACGCCGCGGCGCTGGTGAAGCAATTCGCCCCCGTCTTCAATGAAGAGGATCTGGTGAATATCGACAATTTCAACGCCTATGCGAAACTCCTCGTTCACGGCGAGACCACCAAGCCGTTCAATATTCGGACCAGGCGGGCTCCCAAAGGAGACCCCGCTTTCGCGGAGGCGCTGCGCGAGGCCTCGGCCGCCCGGTTCGGCCGGCCGCGCGAAGAGGTGGAGGCGGATATTTACAAGCGCCTCAGGGACTAGCACCATAGCAGTATGCCCCACGCGAAAAAGGACCTTTGGCTCGTTTCAACGATCGGCTTTTCGGTCGGCTGGCTCGTGATATTGCCAGCCGAGAGCTTTGGCGTGCATTTCACCTTTGCCTTGGGCGTTCTGTCCGTCCTGGGTTTTACGGCCTTTTCCGTCGCCGCCCTCCTTGCCCTTTCGGCCCTCGACCGTTTTTGGCCCCATTTTTTCGAGATCGGAAAGTTCGCGGCCGTGGGCACTTTGAACAGTTTTATCGATCTCACGATCATGAACGCCCTCATTCTAGCGACGGGCGCGACCGCCGGCCTATGGTTTGCCGTCATTAAATGGGGAGCTTTCGTGATCGGCTGCGTGAACAGTTATTTTTGGAATAAGTTCTGGACATTCGAAAGCCGCGTGCCGGTGACATTGAAGGAGAGCTGGCGTTTCACCTTGTTCACGGCGGCCGGAGCGGTCCTGAACGCCTTTGTGGCTTATGCGATCGTGGCCTACGTTCGGCCGCCTGCTTCGCTCTCGCTCCACGGCTGGGACAACGTCGCCGCGGTCGCCGCCATATTCGTGAATATGGTTTGGAATTTTTTGACCTATCGCCGGTTCGTTTTTCCGCGATTGGCCGGACCGGTATCAGCTCGCGACCTTCAACCATACGAATGACCCAGCCATTCATCTCCATAATCATTCCGGTGCGGGACGAGGCCAAACGCCTGCCCCTTACACTGGTCGATATCGATCGGTATCTGGCCGGGGCCGGCTATTCGGCCGAGGTCATCGTGGTGAACGACGGTTCGACCGACGCCACGCCTGGGATCGTCGAGCGATTCGCTCAATTGATGCCCAATTTAAGGACCATCGGGGACAAGAATAACCATGGCAAGGGTTGGGCCGTCCGGCAGGGAATGCTCTCCGGCCGCGGCCACCTGCGCCTTTTCATGGATGCGGATAATGCCGTTTCGTTGGACCATCTCGAACAAGCCCTGCCTTACTTCAAAAACGGCGCCGATATCGTCATTGGTTCCCGCACCGTGCCCGGTGCCAAGCTCGACCCGCCTCAGCCGATCTGGAAACGGGCGCTCGGGAAGGCCGGCAACCTGGTGATCCAGGCGACGGTAGCGCCCGGGATCTGGGATACCCAATGCGGTTTTAAGGTCTTTACCGGAGAGGCGGCCGAAAGGATATTCGGCCTAGCCAAGCTGGACGGGTGGGGATTCGATGCGGAGATAATCGCTTTGGCGCGAGCGGCGGAGCTCAAGCTCAAAGAGTTCCCAGTCCACTGGATCGGCGACCCGCGCTCGACCGTTCATGGCCCGGATTATCTCTCTACTTTCACCGATGTGCTCTTGACCAAATGGCGGCTCTCAAGAAGAAGGTATAATATTTGATCATGGAAAGGCGCTCGGAATTGAGGCACGACCTGGTCTCGGGAAATTGGGTGCTTCTCTCGACCCGTCGGGGGGCGCGTCCGCACGAACTGCAACGCCGGCCGAAACGAAAACCGACGCCTGCAAGCCAATGCCCGTTCGAGCGGCCCTTTCGGGACCGTTCGCCGATATACCTCTCCGGCCCGAAGGACGACTGGCATTTGGCGGTCGTGGCCAATAAATATCCGGCCGTGGCTCACAGCGTGAGGCCGGTGAAAGACGACCATAACGGTTTCTATGAGCCGATAAGGGGCGTCGGTCACCACGAGCTCGTTTTGACGCGGGACCATTCCGCCAACTTCCCCCATCTTTCGGCGGAAGGCGCCCGGGAGGTCTTCCATGTTTTTCAGGAACGCTATCGGGACCTGGCCAAAGAGCCGGAGGTCGCTTACATTTCCATTTTTCATAATTGGGGACCGGCCGCCGGCGCCTCCATTTTCCACCCCCACTACCAGATACTCACTGTGCCTATCGTGCCTTCTTACGTCGAACGGGCCTTGGACACTTCGGAACGTTATTTCCGGAAGCACAAGAAATCGGTCCATGACGTTCTGATGAGGTACGAGCTTAAGAAACGGAAGCGCGTCGTCTTCGAGAACAAAACGGCGGTCGTGCTCGCTCCCTATGTTTCGCGCGAGCCGTTCGAATTGCGCGTTTATCCCAAGATCAAGAACCCCTATTTCGAAGAGGCGGGAGAGCAGGAAATCGCCGGAACGGCGGCCGCCTTGCAGAACGCGCTCCAAAGACTGGAGAAGAAACTTCACGACCCGGACTACAATTTCCTCATTCACACCGCTCCGGTCAAAGACAAGGAACGCCACCACCATTACAAGTGGCACATTGAGATAATCCCGAAGCTCAATATCGATGCCGGCTTCGAGCTGGGGACGGGGATAGAGATAAACACCGTCGATCCGGACGATGCGGCGAAGATACTCAGGAGCTAGCGATTGGAAATTCCCGGGTAAGAGGAATAAAGTAGTAACAATGAAACTCATCGCCGCCAACTGGAAGATGAATCCGGCCTCGCTTAAAGAGGCGGTCCGCTTGGCCGGTTCCTGCGACGAAAAGGGGGTGGTCATAATTCCCCCGTTCGTTTTTTTAAGCGCGGTCGGGGATGTCTTGAAGAAGGCCGAGCTGGGCGCTCAGAACGCGTTCTTTGAGGATGACGGCGCTTGGACGGGCGAAATATCGTTCCGGCAGCTCAAGGGATTGGGAGTGCGGTACGCCGTCATCGGCCATTCCGAAAGGCGCAAATTGGGGGAGTCCGACGGCGTCATCGCCGAAAAAGTGGTCGTTGCTTTCAAGTCCGGGTTCAGGGTCATACTTTGCGTCGGCGAACATTGGGAAACGAGAAAGAAGGGAAAGCGAGCCGCTTATAATTTCGTAAAGAAACAACTTGTCGCGGACCTGGCCGTCCTTAAAGATCGCCGGTTCAAAATAAAAAATCTCGACCTGATCGTCGCCTATGAGCCGATCTGGGCCATTGGTACGGGGCGGAACGACGATCCGGAGGACGCAGCGGAAATGGCGGGGTTCATCAAAGAGGTGTTGGCGGCCGATTTCGCCGTCCTCGGCGGACGGGTCCTTTACGGCGGGTCGGTGAATGCCCGGAACGCCTCCGGGTTTTTGACGCGGCCGGAGATAGACGGCGTCCTCGTTGGCGGAGCCAGCTTGCGCGCCGGAGAGTTCAAGAGAATAATCGCCGCCGGAAAATAGGATGACCCGTATCGCCAAGCAGATAATCTACGGCATATTTTTCATCGCGGTCATCGGGCTTGTTGCCGCCGCCGTTTCGGGGACCTTTTCGGGCGCGGCCCCGGCCGCTTGTGCGGGCGATTGCGGTCCAGCCGGACCGGCGATCGTCGAAGTAGGAACTCCGGTCGTCATGAAGACCGAGAGCGGCTCGTTTTTGGCCGTTCTCGTCGAGGTAAAAAATTCCAGCGCCGATTACGGAGTTTCCAATTTGGATTACTCGATCTCTCTGACGGACGGAGCGGGAAGAACGCTCGCCGTGCTATCGCAGTCCGACGATGTATTGCCTGGCGAGGACAAGTACCTCCTGGCGGTATCGAACGACGGCGCCGTTATTCCTAATGTCGCTGCTGCTTCGTTCAGCGCCGCTCCGCCCGCCTGGCAGCCGGCCTCGGCCTTTCCGAGCCAGCCGCTTTCTTTGAGCGCCGGTCCGGCCGTAAGCTCGGGCAGTTCGAGCATCGCGGTCACGGGCGCCGTTAAAAACGGAGGCGGCATCGCCGCCACTGGCATCAAGGCCCTAGTTTTGGTCTTCGACAAATATCAAAACCCGCTTTTCGGCGGCGAAACGGTGATCTCGATCCCGCCTTTCGGCGAGACCGGTTTCACCGTCGATCTGCCGGCCGACCTCCAGAACGTTTCTCTCATCGATCCGGCCCGGACCAAGATATATCTTTACCAATGATCTCGAACGCGCTGCGCCGTTTGCAGAAGATGGATTGGCTCATCCTGGGCGCCCTGTTTTTTTTGGCGGCGGTCTCATTGGTGACATTGGGGAGCTACGGCAACGGCTATCTCCAAAAACAGGCCTTGTGGTACGTTATCGCCTTCGCCATCATATTCGCCGGAGCTTTCATAGACTGGGGGTGGCTAGTGCGGTGGCCGGTCCTTCAGTACGGTCTTTACTGGATCGCCGTCGGATTGCTCGTGATCTCCAATCTCCAGTCCCATATCATCCGGGGCGCGAGAAGCTGGATCGTCATCGGCGGATTTCAATTCGAGCCGTCCGAATTGGCCAAGATCGCCCTGATATTGCTGCTCGCCGGTTTTTTCACCCGTCGCCACGTGGCCGCCTGGCGGACGAAATATCTTTTCACTTCCGGGTTCTATACGATCTTGCCGGCCTTCCTCGTCGCCATCCATCCCGATCTAGGATCGACCATAATCGTCGTTTCCATTTGGATCGGTTTCGTCCTCATGAGCGGCATCAACAAGAAGCGGTTTTTGATCGGATTGATCCTCGCGGCGCTCGCTCTTGTCTTGGTTTGGGTCGCGTTCTTAAAGCCGTATCAGAAGGACCGGCTGACCGCCTTTCTTTCCCCGAACCGCGATCCCTTGGGGATAAACTACAATGTCATTCAGGCGAAGGTCGCCATCGGATCGGCGGGGATCCTTGGCAAGGGGTACGGAGAGGGGACCCAGGTCCATCTGCACTTCTTGCCGGAGTCCCAGACCGATTTTGTCTTTGCAGCTTTTACCGAAGAATGGGGATTCTTGGGAGCGACGCTCCTTATATTGACATTCCTGCTGATTTTCTATAGATTAATGGACATTGGGCTAAGGGCGGGGAGCAATGAGGAGAAATTCCTC
>JAMCRC010000013.1 GCA_023380415.1 Patescibacteria group bacterium
GCCGGAAAAGGGCCCCAAGGCCGGCCAAAAGGAGGATGTCCTGATAAGACAGAGGTCGAAGGTCCGATTCCTTCCACGCCCACCGCTACTGTTGAGGCAAGTTTAGTTTTTGGAAACCCTGGATGTCAAATTGGATCCGGGGCGGGTTGGGATGCGGAACCGTGAGAGCCGTGTCGAAACTCTCGCCCAGATAGACGACGGCCCAGACAACGGTGATCGCCACGACGACGATGAGGACGATCGTCAGAGCGAAGAAGAAATATTGGGTCTGGAGGCGTTTGAATCTTTTAAGTACCTTGGCCATTTTTATTGACGGTAAAATACCCGGCCGTTCACAGCCAGGTTCAACTGGCCGTTCGACGTGTGCAGGGAAACGTTGTCGACGGAACTGAGGTCGTGGAAGCCGGTCAGGGATTTGAGGAATGTCATAAGGCCGTTCAAGTCGGCCGAGGTCACGGTTATGTTGTAGCCCAGGCTGCCCAACGACGCGCCGTTCGGAGCGGTCTGGCCGGCGAAAGAAAATCCGTAACCGAGATGGTTGGCGGCGGCCAGGGACTGGAACTCGGAGTTCAAGTTGATCAAGCTGTCGTAGGTCGGCACGATATTGTTCAGCGTGTTCAGATCTGATTCGATCGAGCTGTTATACTGGGTCTGGAGCAGGGCCAGCTGGTTGGCCGCTTCGGTGCGGCTCAAAAGCAGCGATCTTCCTTGGGCTATCCTCTCAAGATAATTGTCGATATTACCCTTGAAGAACGCCAATCCGGCGGCGAGCGCCACGATGACGAGCACGGCGACAGAAAGGTCGAGAACCAGTCTTTTCTTGAAGTTCTCCATTATTCCTATATTATAGCGGGTTTACTCCTTATTATTATATATAATGAGTGGAGATGGAGGAAATATCCGTCGAAGACCCTCGTTATCCTGAGCTCTTGCGGCAGATCCAATACCCGCCCCGATCCGTCTTCTGCCTGGGCGCACCGCCCAGGTCGGACGAACCGGCAGTGGCTATAGTCGGCACCCGCAAGGCGACGCCCGAAGGCCGCCTCTTCGCAAGGCGCCTGGCCAAGGAGCTTTCGCGGGCCGGCCTTTCGATCGTGAGCGGCCTTGCCATCGGCATAGACGGGGCGGCCCACGAAGGGGCCTTGGACGGCGGCGGCCGAACGGTCGCGGTCCTTGCCAGCGGATTGGACAATATCTATCCCCGCGCCCATGAAGGCCTGGCGAAAAGGATCATCGAAAGCGGCGGCGGCGTGCTCTCCGAATATCCTCCCGGAACGTTGCCGCTCCAGCACCGGTTCTTGGACCGGAACCGCATAATCGCCGGCCTCGCGCTCGCGACGGTCATCGTCGAAGCGCCCGAGCATTCCGGCGCCTTGGCAACGGCCCGGTATGCCGCCGAGAGCGGCCGCGATGTCATGGTCGTTCCGGGGGCGGCCGGACATCCAAACTATGCCGGTTCACACATGCTCTTGAGGGCCGGAGCCCGCCTGATCGCCTCGGCCGGCGATGTTTTGGAAGATATCGAGATCGCGCTTCAGAACTGCGGATTCGGCCCGATAAAAGTGGATAAAGCGACGGAAGAGCCGGGTGCCGAGGATGGAGCGATAATCGGCGCGCTCAAGGCCCACGGACCCCTTACGATTGACAAGCTTGCCGAGTTGGTTAATCTTGAGACCCATATAGTCCTGGAGCGGCTCACTTACCTTATGCTCCGCGGCCGTGTGGCCGAAACGCAAGGACGTTACAATATAAAGAGATGAATTTAGTGATCGTAGAATCGCCGACGAAGGCCAAGACCATTTCGAAATATCTCGATCCGTCCTTCGAAATACGGGCGAGCGTCGGTCACGTCCGCGACCTGCCGAAGAACAACAAGAAGGCCATCGATATCGAGGGCGGCTTCAAGCCGACGTACGAGATAGTGAAAGGGAAAGAACCGGTCGTTTCCGAGTTGAAGAAGCTCGCGAAGAAGGCCGATAAGGTCTATCTCGCGACCGACCCCGACCGCGAAGGCGAGGCCATCGCCTGGCACCTGGCCGAAACCATCGGCCTCGACGAAAAGAAGGCCGACCGCGTCGCCTTCCACGAAATAACCGAACCGGCTATCAAGGAGGCCATGGCCCATCCGCGGCCGATCGACGATAACCTGCTGCGGGCCCAGGAAGCCCGCCGCGTTCTGGACCGCCTTTTCGGTTACGACCTTTCCGGGCTCATTTGGAAGAAGGTCCGTTATGGCCTCTCGGCCGGCCGCGTCCAATCCCCCGCCCTGCGGATACTCGTCGAACGGGAACGCGAGATCCGGGCCTTCAAGCCCGAGAATTTCTACGTCCTCACCGCCCGGCTCTCGGCCAAAGAGGGCGAATTGGAACTGGTCTGCACGGAAGAGCCGCGGGACAAGAGCGAGGCCGAAAGGATAATCGCCGCCGGCAAAAGCGGCGCTTGGAGCGTCCAAGGCGTCAAACAGACAAAGGTGAAGCGCGCGCCGAGGCCGCCTTTCACCACCTCGACCATGCAGCAATCCGCATCTTCCCGTTTGGGCTTTTCTCCTTCCCGGACCATGGGCGTCGCCCAAAAGCTCTACGAGCAGGGCCTCATCACTTATATGAGGACCGACAGCGTGACCCTGAGCAAGGAGGTGCTGCCCGCCATTTTGGGCCAGGTGGAAAAGGAATTCGGCAAAGAATACGTTCAGCCGCGCGCTTACGCCACGAAAAGCAAGACGGCCCAGGAAGCCCACGAGGCCATCCGGCCGACACAGATACCCAAAAGGTCCGCCGGTTCGACGGAGGAGCAGAAAAAGCTCTATACGCTCATCCGCGAGCGGACGCTCGCGAGCCAGATGGCCGAAGCCGAAATGCTGCGCACGACGGTCGCCGGGAATGTCGCCGATCGGTCCATTCCGAACTTTACGGCGACGGGCAGCGTCATAGTTTTCCCGGGCTGGCTTCTGGGCGATCCGCGCTCGCGGGGCGAGGAGAAAGAGCTGCCACAGGTCAAAGCGGACGAACCCCTGAAGCTTACCAGCATCGAAAGCGACGAAAAACAGACCGAGCCGCCGCCGCGGTATACCGAGGCGGGCCTGGTGCGCGAGCTCGAGAAACGCGAGATCGGCCGCCCCTCTACCTACGCCGCCATCATCGCGGTCCTTTTGAAGCGCGGTTACGTTGAGAAGGAAGGCAAGGCCCTGAAGCCGACCGATACGGGCGACGTCGTTTCCTCGTTCCTCGAAAAGAACTTCCCCGAATACGTGAGCGATAACTTTACGGCCGAGATGGAGAACGATCTCGATGAGATCGCCGAAGGCAAACGGGACTACGAAAAGACCTTGAAGGATTTTTACGGTCCGTTCTCCAAGGAGGTCAAGGCCAAGGACAAACTAGAAAAAGCGACGACGCTCGGGGAGGACGACCGCTTCCTTTGCCCCTTGGACCCGAGCCACGGCCCGATGCTCGTGAAACTTTCCCGCACCGGCAAATTCCTGAGCTGCCGCCTTTTCCCGAAATGTCTGGGCGCGCGCAAAATAGACGGCTCGGTCCTCGAACCGCCGAAAGAGACCGGCGAGACCTGTCCGGAATGCAAGACCGGGAAGCTCGTCGAGAAAGAAGGCCGCTTCGGGCGCTTCATCGCCTGCTCCAATTATCCGAAGTGCAAATACATCAAACAGAGCGAGAACGGCAATAATCTGAACGGTACGGGCGTAAAATGCCCCGAGGATGGCGGCGAGATAGTGGAGCGCCACGGCCGCTTCGGCCCGTTCTTCAGCTGTTCCAACTACCCGAAGTGCAAGTTCATCATAAAATCGCGCCCCACGGGAGAAAAGTGCCCGCTTTGCGGATCGCTCATGATGCAGGGAACGAAGACCATCCCCGACCGCTGTTCGAACAAAGGTTGTCCGAACCATAATCCCCACAAGCTGAAAAAACAGGAAAAATAAAGGCCCGCAAAGCGGGCTTTTTGATATGATGGGTTACTTAAGCGCTCTCACCGTGGAGTTCGGAACGTATGCCCTGGTGCGCAGGTAGGCGCGCACCATACCGGAGCAAAAAGCTCCTCGATGGGCGATGCGGCAAAAAATACGTATCATGGCATCTCCTTTTTCGCGTTTCGTCTAATAGTTGGTCGTTTCGACCAGCATGTGCGGTTCGGGTATTTTCTGGCCGCGCGTCCATCGCTGGTAGTCGAGGTGTCCCACATGGACCGGAGGCAAACCGACCTTGGTCCTGATGAGATTGATCGCCTCGACCTCTTTGATTATCGCGTAGTATGTCGCGCCGCGCATCTCTATCTCCTCGCGCGAACCGTCCAAAAGCGGCTGCCGGTTACGGATGCGGGCCAAGAGGTCTCCCCGCACCTGGAATATTCCGTCCGCGATGTAGGACTTCGGCAGTTCGTAATCGCAGATGGCTCCGAGACGTTCGATGTCCTCTATCGGCCTCATTCCGTCGCCTTTGTAGGACACCCGGCCGTGATACTCGAGAACGAGAAGTTGGGGCCGCTTGAAAAAATAGAAGCGGCGGCCGTCCAGCTCCGCGGTATCCCGGCCGAAGGCCAGCGGAAAATGTTTGACGAGCAGGTCGACGATGCCGGGCCGGCCGTTATTGCCGAAAGCGCGGAATCCGCCCGCCTCGAAGACGTGGAGCGGATCGCCGTCGAAGAAAGCGTTCAAGACCTCCAACGATTCCGTGAGAAGCGTCCGGCGTTCCTTGATGAGAGGAATGCGGTTCTTGCCCTCGAAAAAGCGCCTGAAGGCCTCTTCGGTCCGAATATTGCGCCAAATGTCCTTGGCGGTCAGTTTCTTTTCGCCGAAGGCCCGGTAGAAGCAGACGGCCATGGCCATCGCCCCCTTGAAGGTTCGGCGTCCGTATTCGACCGTGAAGGTCTCTTTTTCTTTGCCGCCCGGATCGGTGTAGCAGAAATTGACGACATTGTGGAAGAATACGTGGCTCGCGAAGGCCGCTGCGTTCTGCGGCAGAACGCCCTTGTCCGACCAATGCGGCAAATGCAGCTTGTTCGCGACCGCTTTTTTGGCGGCGATACTGAGCAGTTTCGGTTCGTCTATCTCGACGAACTGGTGGCCGATCTTCGGCCATGCGGTCAAGGTCTCTTTGACGTAGTCCAATCTGTAAACCTCCCGATGTTTAGTTTTCAAAAATGCAAGCGTATTTTACGCCGATTTTCAGAAGGCGGTCAATATCTCAATGCCGCTTTTGGTCACGGCGATCGTCTTTTCAAAATGAGCGCTCAAACTGCCGTCCTGGGTATAGTAGCTGTCGTCACGCGATTGTTTTATATGGGCCGAACCCAAGCTCACCATCGGTTCGATGGCGAGAACGAGGCCGGGTTGGAGCTTCATCCCTTCGCCCCGGCGGCCGTAATTGTAAACGGTCGGATCCTCGTGGAGCTTGAAGCCGGTTCCGTGGCCCGTGAGCCCCTCGACGACCGTGAGGCCGTTCTTTTCGACGTGCGCTTCGATCGCGTATCCTATATCTCCGAGCGTTCCGCCCGGCCGGGCGGCGGCGATACCCGCTTTGAGCGCGTCCTCGGTCACTTGAATGAGCTTTTTGGCCGGCTTGGATATGCCGCCGATGCCGACCGTGAAGGCCGCATCGGTGACGTATCCGTCGTAGACGACGCCGAAATCCACCTTCAAGACATCTCCGTTCTTGAGCGCCCGATCGCGCGGGGTTCCGTGGACGATCTGATCGTTCAAAGAGAGGCAAAGGGCTGCCGGGTAAGGCGCCGAAGCTCCTTCCGGTTTGTAGTTCAAAAAGGCCGCCGTTGCGCCCTCTTCTTTCAGCATAGCCCGAGCCGTTTCCTCGAGGTCCATTAAATTAACGCCTTCTTTCGCTTTTTCTTTAAGGGCGACCAAGATTTGCGCCAGGATCTTCCCGGAATTGCGTAAGCCCTCCAGGTCTTTCTCCTTTTTAAGTCTTATCATTTGAACTTTAATTTCTTGTCGATAACGGCGGACACTTTGTACGGCAACGGCGTTCCATCGATCGGCACGATACGAAAACCGCGCTTCTTCATCTCTTTCAAGATAGGTTCGGTCCGCTCGGCATATTCCTTGAGCCGTTTTTCTATCACTTTCGGGTCATCCAAGGTCCTGGTCCGCGTCGTTCCATCGCAGAGCGGACAACGGGGATGCTTTACGTTAGCGAGGACCTGCAGTCCGCAGACCGCGCATATCCTGCGCTGGCTGTTTCGGGAGATGGACGCGGCGGCCGGCACCTTAAGCAGGACGGTCGTAATATTTTTCTTGCCATAGGACTCGACGAGAGTGTGCATGAGACCGGTCGTCTTCTTGTCGCCGAAGGCCTCGTAAACCGAGCGCGGGGAGCCGCTGTACACTATGCTCGCGTCGAGCGAGGCCAGCTTTTTGGTCTCATTCTTCACTATTTTCAGGACAAACGATGGCGTGCAAAGTTTCCCGGTATCGAACAAGCGGCGCTCTCTTTTGAGTATCGGGTCGGAATCGGCTTGCGGCGAATGGACCGTACTTTCCAGATAGCGGCCGGTATCGAAATTAAGAAAGCCGTGCCGGCGGACCAAAAGCTCCGCTTGAGTCCCCTTTCCCGCCCCCGGAGCCCCCAATATTATGACCGCATGTTTCGGCATCGCTTTATTATAGCGCTAAATTCTAGGAATAAAAAAGCTCCGTGGTGGTCGGAGCTGTATATTTATAATTCCTGTCCTTATCGGGCCAACATCCTCGTCCCGGACAGCTGGGAATAAGAGGATCCCCTTCTCTCCCACCAAGAGAGAGGTTGTTCATTCTCGTCTCGCTGGAAGTTGAACAACGTACATTCCAGCGTCTACCGCTGTCAGAGGACCGACATAATCGCTTCGGTCGCTCTTTGGCCCCGCGGATCGGGCCGCAACAACTTCTGCTAGGCTGTGTTGCTATACTAGAACAATATGCCTATTTTGTCAAATATACCAAAAAAACCGCGCTCTAATCGCGGATTTTTGACTCTCCCCGCAAAGGGATTTAAGCTTCTCGCCAAGAAAACCGTCTCGGAGGCCGAGCGGGCATGGTTTCCGCCTTTAGGCGGAAGAGCGAGGCCGAGAGCGAGCGCGATCCGCCGGCTGGGGCGGATTGATAGCGTGTTTGCGGGCGAGAAGATTAAATCCTAAATAATATTCTCGTATTCCGGACGGTAAGCTGGGACTCGACGGCCTTCATAACCTCGAGGGCCACGGCCACAACGATGAGAAGAGCCGTACCGCCGACCGTAAGGGCCGGAATGCCGGTGATTATCTGGGTCAGGTTCGGCAGAATGGCCACGACGCCGAGGAAGATGGCGCCGAAGAGCGTGATGCGGTGCATGATGTGGGTGATGAGCGTGGCCGTCGATTCGCCGGGACGAACGCCGGGCACGAATCCCCCGCTCCGCTGGAGGTTTTTGGAGATCTCCTGCGGATCGAACGTGATAGCCGTGTAGAAATAAGTGAAGAGGACGACCAGGACGAAGTAGACCAAGCTGTAGAGGGGTATGTCGTTGAAAAATCCGGTGACCCACGCCGTGAGGCCCAAGGAGAGCGATTTCGAGAAGATGGCCACGCCCTGGGCGATGAATTGCGGGAAGAGCAGCAAGGAAATGGCGAAGATGATCGGAATGACGCCCGCCTGGTTGACCCGGAGCGGCAGATAGGTGGAAACGCCTCCGTACATCTTATTGCCCCTGACCTGTTTGGCGTAGGAGACCGGGACCTTGCGTTCGCCTTCGTTCACGAAAACGACGCCCGCAATGACGATGATGGCCAAAACGGCGAAAGCGACATAGGTGGGCAGGGTCGTCGAAGGGTTGGCGAACATGGCCATGACTTCGCGCGGCAGACCGCTCACGATGCCGGCGAAGATTATGAGAGATACGCCGTTCCCGATCTTGTATTCCGTGATAAGCTCGCCGATCCAGGTAAGGAGCATGCTGCCCGCCGTGATGACAATGACGTTCGTCACCATATGGATCGGCGTAAGCGGCGCGAGCACTCCTTGGGAGATCAAAAGATTGAGGAAACCGTACCCCTGGAGCATGGCCAAGGGAACCGTGAGGTACCGGGAAATGCGGTTAAATTTGGCCTGGCCGGCCGCCCCTTCCTCGTAGTAGATCTTCTTGAGGTTCGGAAAGACGATTGTAAGGAGCTGCATGATGATGGTCGCCGTGATGTAAGGGCCGACGCCGAGCATCATTATCGAAAGATTGGAAAGGCCGCCGCCCGAAAAGATGTTCAAGAAGCCGAAGAGCTGGTTCGATCCCAGGAACTTCTGGAGGGCGGCCGCGTCGATGCCCGGCGTCGGAATGGCCGCGAGAAGGCGGAAGACCGCCAGCCAAAAAAGGACCATGAGGACCTTTTTCCTCAAGTCCGGGACCTTAAAAATTTGCAGGAATCGATTCATTATTCAACCTTGCCGCCGGCCGCCTCGATGGCCTTTTTGGCCGAAGCGGAGGCCGGAATGCCTTCCAATATGATAGCACTTTGGATCTTCCCGCCTCCCAAGACCTTCACTTTCGAGGATTTGGCGGCGATCAATCCTTTTTCCATCAAGATGGCGCGCGTAACTTTCCCGTCTTTGGCGAGACCGGCGAGAGCGCCTATCGAGACCACTACCGCTTTTTCTGAAAGGGGCTTGTTGGCGATACCGCGCGCTTTCGGGAATTTCATTATCATTTCCCGCTCCGTGCGCGGCAGGCGGTGGCCCGAACGGGCCTTCTGGCCTTTTTGACCGCGACCGGAGGTCGTTCCCCGCTTGCCGCCCCGGCCGACTCGAAGCTCTTTTTCACGGCCGTGTTTGGGTTTTAGTTCGTTGAGTTGCATAGGTTTATTTTACGGTCATCAATTTTTTGAGCGCTTCGATGGTGGCGAGGGCGTTCGTCAATTTGTTGGTGGTCCGGCCCAATATCTTGGCCGATATGTCCTTGACGCCCGCGACCTCGAGGACCGCCCGGACGGAACCGCCGGCAATGAGGCCGTGGCCCTGAACGGCCGGCTTCAAGCGGACCTTGGCCGCGCTGTATTTGGCGTCCACGTCGTGCGGAATGGTCCGCCCCTCCTTCAAGGGGACCGTGAGCATCGCCCGTTCGGCGGCCCGTTTGGCCTTTTCGATGGAGCCGGCCACGTCCATGCCCTTTGCGACGCCGACGCCTACCCGTCCCTTGCGGTCGCCCAAAACGACCGTCGCGCGGAAGCTGAAACGCTTGCCGCCGGCGACGACGCGGGTCACGCGGCGGATCTCCAAGACCTTTTCTTGGAACTCGCTCACTTTTTTCTGTTTGAAGAAAGGTTTACCTGGCATAAGAGTTAAAATTTAAGACCTCCGGTCCTGGCCGCTTCAGCCAAGGCCTTGACCCGGCCGTGGTAAGCGTAAGCGCCTCGATCGAAGACGACCGTCGCAACGCCGGCCTTCTTGGCCTTTTCCGCCAATTCGGCCCCGACCACCGCCGCGATGTCGGTTTTTTTCGCCTTCGCTTTCGACTTGAGCGAGAGTGAAGAAACGGAAACTACGGTTTTTTGGGTGGTATCGTCTATGATCTGGGCATAGATGTGGTGGCCGCTGCGGAAAATGGAAAGCCGCGGCTTTATCTCGCCGGTCTTCAGGTTGGCCCGCACGCGCTTCGCGCGGCGCGCTTTGACGATGTTATGTTTTTTCGCTGGTTTCATTGTTGGTTATATTTAAATCCTTGAATATTTAAATATCGGTTCTAAGAAGCGCTGCCGGTAGCGGCGGCGGCCTTCTTGCCGGATTTCCGGCGCACGACCTCGTCCGAATAATGGAATCCTTTGCCCTTGTAGGGCTCCGGCTTCTTCATGGCCCGGATCTCGGCGGCCACCTGGCCGACCTTCTGGCGGTCCGTCCCTTTGATCTTCAGGATCGAGTTCTTTTCCACTTCGAAAGTTATCCCTTGCGGAGCGGCGTATTTCACGGGGTGGGAAAAACCGAGGGCCAGTGAAAGGTTTTCCCCTTCCTTGGTCACGCGATAGCCGACACCCTCGAGGATGAGGGTTTTTTCGAACCCCTCCTTCAGTCCGGAAACGGCGTTTTGCGCGATCGCCCTGGTCGTACCCCAGTTGCTTTTCGCTTGCTTCGAAGTGCCGACGAGCTCGAATGTCACGGTCCCGTCCGCGACGGCCGCCTTGACGCCCGCGAGGACCTTAACGTCCATCTCCGCCTTCGCTCCTTTGAAGCGGACGATATCGCCATCAAGAACGGCTGTGACGCCTTCCGGGAGTTTTATGGGTTGTTTTCCTATCTTGCTCATATATCTTTCTTACCAAACCTCCAAAAGAAGTTCGCCGCCGACCTTGTGTTTCTTGGCCTCGTCGCCGCTTAAAATGCCTTTCGGCGTCGAAACTATCAAAAGACCGTAACCGCCCTTCACTTTCCTCATCTCGGCATAGCCGCTGTAGCGATGAAGCGACGGCTTGCTCAAGAACTTGATGCCGGCGATGTTCCGGTCGCTCTTGAGATCTAGCTCCAGGTATTTCTTGTAGGTCTTGCCCTTTATTTCCGAGTTCTTCACGAAGCCCCGCTTTTGCAGTATGTCCACGACCGCCTTATCCATCTTGGTATAGCGGGTCTTGAGGGTTTCGCGCCCGGACTTCTGGGCGTTCTTTATTTTTATCAGTAGATCTATGTACATAACGTATATTTCAATATTTAAACATTTAAATATTGGACTACCAGCTGGCCTTTTTCACGCCCGGTATCTCGCCACGACTAGCGAGCTCCCTGAAACAAATGCGGCAAAGGCCGAAATCGCGTATGTAGCCGTGCTTGCGGCCGCAACGAAAACACCGATTGACTTCCCTTGTCGAGAACTTCGGTTTTTTCATCGCCCGCGCTTTTACGGATGTTTTTGCCATAGTGTTATTTTTCGCGTTTCAATGGTACCCCAAGCGAACGGTATAAATCAATCGCTTTTTCGCGGTTCTTCGCCCTCGGAACCAGCGTCACTTGAAGACCGAAGGAGACCTTGGCCTTTTCGGGATCTATCTCCGGGAAAACCGTCTGTTCGCGGAAGCCGATGTTCAAATTGCCCTGGCCATCGACGTTCCCGAGGTCCAAGCCGCGGAAGTCCTTCACGCGCGGCAGGGCCAGATTCACCAGGCGATTCAGGAAATCGGCCATCTTTTTCCGGCGCAAAGTGACGGCCAGGCCGACCACTTGGCCTTCGCGGATCTTGAAGCTCGCGATGGATTTCTTGGCCGGCCGGGTGGATGGTTTTTGGCCGGTGATCGTCGAAAGGTCGCCCATGATCGCCGGAAGGATCTTTTCCTCGAACTGCGCCTGCCCGCTCAAACGGCCGATGCCGGCGTTCACTACGATCTTTTCGATTTTTTTGATTTCTTTTTCCATAGTTATAATATTTAAATCCTTAAATATTTAAATATCCGGTTATATAGTGGCGCCGCATTTTTTGCAGACCCTTTCTTTTTTGTCGCCGTCGATGCGCATACCGATCCGCGTCGCCTTTTTGCAGGACGGGCAGACAAGAGCCACCTTCGAGGCCCGGACCGGGCGGGTCACCGAGACGATCTCGCCTTTTTCGCCTTCCCGGCGGGGACGAGCGTGCTTTTTCCAGACATTCAGCCCTTCCACGGTGATGCGGCCGGCGGATTGGTCCACCCGGATCACTTTTCCGGTCTTGCTGCGGTCTTTGCCGGCGAGCATTTTTACGTTGTCTCCTTTCTTGATCCTCATGGCTTTAAACAAGCTCTTCGGCCATTGACGCGATGGCGTCGTAGCCCTTTTCTTTGATCTCTTTCGGGAGCGGTCCGAAGACGCGGGTCGCCTTAGGCTCCTTTTTCGCTTTATCGATTATGACGACCGCATTGTCGTCGAAGCGGACGATCGTCCCGTCCGGCCGGCGCAGGGGGTTCTTCTGGCGGACAATGACGCATTGCACGACATCCTTCTTCTTTATCTGCTTGCGCGGTTCGGCCGCCTGGACCGAGGCGACGATGATGTCCCCTATTCCGGCATAGCGGCGGCGGCTGCCGCCGAGCACGCGGAAGCACCGCACGGTCTTGGCGCCGCTGTTGTCGGCCACTTTCAATATGGAACGTTCCTGGATCATGGTTTAGATCTTAGATACTATCACCCACCGTTTGTCCTTCGACTTCGGCCGGGTCTCTTGAATGACAACCTTGTCGCCCGTTTTGTACTCGTTGTTCTCGTCATGGGCCTTGAAACGGCTCGTGACCTTGTAGTACTTCCCGTAGCGCGGATGCTTCTTCTGCCACTCGACGGTGACAATGCGGGTCTTTTGCATTTTGTCGGACACGACGGTCCCGGTTAATTTACGCATGGTTGGATATTTTTATAAGCGTGAGTATCTGGGCGATGTCCTTCTTTATGTGGCGGATCTCCCGGATGTTCTTCACCTTACCGGCCGCGAGGTCGAAACGCAACTGTGCCAGTTTCTCTTCGCGCGCCACGAGCTCCTTTTGAAGCTCCGGCGCCGATTTGGTTTTGAAATTTTTGAACTCTTTGACCTTCATGGTTTTATTGCTTTTCCACTATCCGCGTCCGAATCGGCATCTTATGGCCGGCGTTCCGAAGCGCCTCGAAGGCGACATCCCGCGACACCCCGTCCATTTCGAAGATTATCCGGCCCGGTTTTACCGGCACGACGTAGTATTCGACGTTTCCCTTGCCGCCTCCCAAAGTGACCTCGGGCGGGAGTTTCGTTATCGGCTTGTCGGGAAAAACGCGTATCCACATATTGCCGCCCTTTTTCAAGGCGTGCGTGATCGCCTTGCGGCCGGCCTCGAGCTGGTTCGCCGTGACCCAGGCGGCCGAGGTCGCTTGGAGCCCGTACTTGCCGTAGCTCAAATAAAGGCCGCGAGTTTCCTTCATCCGCTTTTTGGAGCGGCCTTTTTGCATCTTCCGGTGTTTGGTTTTGCGGGGTTGGGTAAGCATGGTCTATTTCTCGAAAATATCCCCTTTATAGATCCAGACCTTGATGCCGACCGTTCCGTAGGAAGTGAAGGCCGTCGCCTCGCCGTAATCGATGTTTGCGCGAAGCGTTTGAAGAGGCATTTTGCCGGCCGTCATGGTATCGCTCCTCGATATTTCGGCGCCGTCCAAGCGGCCGCCGGCCTTGATCTTCGCCCCCTTCACGTCGCGATTCTGCATAATTGACTCCAAAAGGCGCTTCATCGCCCGGCGATAAGGCAGGCGCTTCTCTAGATCAAACGCGTATTGCTGGGCCAGGACCGGCGCGGAGACCTCGAAGCGCTTCAGTTCCTCGATGTTCAAATTGAGGATTAGCTTTTCCGGACGCTTATACTTGCGGCGCAGCGCCTTTATTGCCTTGATGACCGCGTCTTTGAGCTCGTCGATGCCCTTGCCGCCCCGGCCGATGATGAGGCCTGGGCGGGCCGCCCGGACGTTAACGCGGACGTTCTCGCCCGCCCGTTCGATGTCGATGGCGGCGATGCCGGCCTGAAGGATCTTCTTCCGGATGATCTCGCGGATCACCTGATCTTCCGCCAAAAAGTACCGCAGGGATTTCTTGTAGAACCAGCGGCTGGACCACGGAACCGTGAGTCCGAGACGATAGGCGTTTGGTTTTATTTTTTGGGCCATAAATTTATATTTAAATGTTTAAATATTTAAATATCGTTGATTAAATCGCTTTGCGGCGGAATATCCGGCGGCCGCTCCCCGGTTCGGCCTTGGGCTTCGACTCGCCTGTTTCGGTCTTCTTCGGCGCCTTTTCTTTCGGCGCTTCGGTTTTAGGTTTCTTCTCTTTCGGGGCTTCCTCGGCCTTCTTCGGCCGGGTGCGGGCCACGGTGAAACGGCTCGGTACCTCGCTCCGGATGCCCAGATCGAGCGTCACGTGGCTCGTGAGACGCTGAATGACGGCCGCTGAACCCTTGGCTCGCGGCGTCCAGCGCTTCGAGCGCGGGCCGACATCCACCCTTATCGACCGGATGAAAAGCTTTTCGATCGGCGTCTGGTGGTTATTTTTAGCATTCGCGATACCGGAGCGCAATAGTTTAAGGAGCGCATCTTTGGGCCGGTGAGGCGAAAGCATGAGCCGGGCTTCGGCCTCGGAGGCCGAAAGGCCTTTCAAGGTATCGGCCAAGAGCCGCACCTTACGGGGCGGGATGCGCAGATACTTGAGTTTGACGGTCAGGTTTTCCATGGTCTATTTCTTGGTGCTTCCGGCGGCCGGAGCGGCGGGCGTAGCGCCCTGCTCGAGGTCGCGCTGCATTTTGCCTCCGTGCTTCACGAACTTGCGCGTCGGCGCGAACTCGCCGAGCCGATGGCCGACCATATCCTCGGAAACGCGGACTTCGATGAACTCCTTGCCGTTATGAACGGCGAAAGCGAAACCGACCATTTCCGGCGATATCTCGCTCGCCCGCGACCACGTTTTGACGGTCGCGGCATCGGCCGCTTTCTTGCCGGCTATCTTCTTTATTAGCTTGGGATCCACCCAAGGTCCTTTTTTGGCGCTTCTCGACATGGTTTTATCTTATTTTCGGTCTCCTTTTGACTATCAAGCTGTTCGACCACTTCTTCTTGCGGCGGGTCTTATGGCCGCCCGTTATCTTACCCCATTTCGTCTTCGGCCGCTTGGTACCGCGGGGCTGACGGCCTTCACCGCCACCGTAGGGGTGGTCGCGCGGGTTCATGGCGCTGCCGCGCACCGTGGGGCGCACCCCCATCCAGCGCGTCCGGCCGGCCTTGCCGATCGTGACGAGATCATACTCCGGATTGGAAACGGTCCCGATCGTGGCGTAACAATCCCAAGAAACCTTGCGGACTTCGCCCGACGGCATTTTGAGATGGGTAAAACCGTCCTCGTGCGCCAAAACCTGGATGGCCAAGCCGGCGCTGCGGCCCAACGCTCCGCCGCGGCCAGGGAAAAACTCTATGTTGTGGACGAAAGCGCCGACGGGGATGCGCCGCAAAAGAGTGCGGTTCCCCGCCTCGAGAGGCGCTTCCGGACCGGAGACGATCTTCGTTCCCACCGCGAGGCCATGAGGAGCCAGGATGTAACGCCGCTCGCCGTCCGCATAGACCACGCGGGCGATGAAAGCGGTCCGGTAAGGATCGTACTCGATGGTCTCGACCCGCGCCGGAACGCCGATCTTGTCCTGTTTGAAGTCGATCGAGCGGTAAAGGATCTTGTTGCCGCCGCCCTGATGGCGCATGGTGATGCGGCCGCTATTATTCCGGCCGGCGTTCTTTTTGAGGCGCGTCGTGAGCGCCTTCGTCGGTTTCACGTCCGAAAGCGCGGCGTAGTCGGCCACGGTCATGAAGCGGCGGGATGGAGTTGTCGGGTTGAACTTCTTCATGTTATTGGATCTCTATTTTCTCGCCGGCCCTCAGGGTGACGATGGCTTTTTTCTGGACCATTTTGTGGCTCATTTTGCCGCGAAAATATCTTTGCTTGCCGGTGAACCGGACCATCCGGACGGCCATGACATGGACGCCGTACCGGCGCTGGACCTCGTCCCGCACCGCCGGTTTCGTAGCTTCCGGCCTGACGGAAAAAACGTACTGGCTCCTGGTCCCGGCGATAAGCGCTTTTTCCGATATCCACGGGCGCTCCAAGAGAGGCCGGCGGCTCAATCCGAGAACTGTCTTTTCGGCCTTGGTCTCGGCGACCGGGGCGGCGACAGCATTAACCTCTCCGCTCTTGATGATGGGCGCTTTCGCTTCGCCGGTTTTTTTCTTGAAAATGGCCATGTTACTTGCTGTATTTATCGATCAATTCGGCGACCGCCGCTTTTTCGAAAAAGACGTTCTTGTGGCTCAAGCAGTCGTAAACGTTCAAATTATTCACCGTTCGGACCTCGACCTTCGGCAGGTTGCGGGCCGCGCGATTCAAATGCTTGTTCTCTTTCGAGCCCACGATGAGCAGGCTCGCCGGCCGCTTGAAGAAATTGCTCAAAATAGCCGCGACGTTCTTCGTCTTCGGTTCGGATACCGAAAGGTCGTCGATGACCTTCACTTCGTCCTTAAGCTTCTTCGAAAGGACGGTGAGGAGCGCGAGGCGCTGCATCTTACGATTGATCTTCACCGCGTAGGAGCGCTCTTTGCGCGGGCCGTGCGCCGCGCCGCCGCCGATCCAGATCGGCGACCGGCTCGAACCGTGCCGCGAATGGCCGGTATGCTTTTGGCGCCAGGGCTTCTTGCCGCCGCCGCGGACCTCGCTGCGGTCCTTGGCGTGGGCCCAGGGCTTGCGCAAGTTAGCGAGAAATCCGGTCACCACCTGGTGCACCAGATCGGCATTCCACTTGAGGCCGAAGAGGGTCTCCGGAAGGTCCATCTCCCCCGCCTGCTTATTGGTTTTGTCGTAAACGGCGACTTTCATGTTGGTTATTTCTTGCGGATCTCGATTTTACCGCCGATCGCGCCGGGCACCGGGCCTTTGAGCGAAACGGTCTTTTGTTCGGGCTCAACGGAAACTACGGACAGGTTACGAACGGTCACGCGCTCAACGCCCATATGGCCGGCCATGCGGCGGCCGGGGATGGTGCGCTGCGGCGCCGTCGGGCCGTTCGAGCCCGGGGCGCGCAAGCGGTTCTTTTGGCCGTGCGTTTTGGGGCCGCCATGGAAACCGTACCGTTTCACGACGCCGGCGAACCCGCGGCCCTTCGAAGTGCCGCTCACCATAACCAGATCGCCGGCCTGGATGCCTTCCAGGTCGGCTTTATTGTCCATCAAAACAACGGTAATCGGCACGGCGATGTCGCCCTGCCAGACCTGCGTCATTTTCATCTTTTTGCCGCTTAATTTAAGCATGGTTTCCATTTGATGGACCTTCGCTTGGCCTCATCGGCTCACCCACCGGGCAAGAAAACAACCGAGACTAGCCCGGTTTATCCCTTTGGCTACCCGTCTCTTTGTTTCACGTATTCTAATCTATTCGGCTAAAATATGTCAACAGGCCGTACCAGACCACCCGATTTCTCGCCCGAAAACACGCTATCAAATCCCCCACCGAGGGATTTGCGCTCGCTCTCGGCCTCGCTCTTCCGCTTCGCGGAAACCCTGGCCGCTCGGCTCCTCGAGTCTGAGGACTCTCGGAGTCTGAAGACCTGCGAGACGGTTTTCTTTGGAGAAACCGGATGGTCGTATTTTGAATAAAAACCCCTCCTTGGGAAGAGGGGCTAATGGCCGGATATCGCTATCGCGGCTAATGATACAATTCCGGATGAAAAAGCGGAACGAGGGCGAATATGACGGCCGGGCGCAGGTATTCCGCCCGGTAGATCAATCCATTGGTCAAGCAGCCGGAAGAGCCCATATCGTCCTTGGAGTTTTCGAGACCGAAAACGATATCGGCCGCCTCTCCCATTTCGCGGCCGCTTTCGACAATCTGCCTCATTTTATCTGGGACGACGAACGCGGCTGTTTTGGCCTGGCCGGTGCGGCCGCTCTTCGACTCGACCGCTACCCAGGCGAAGTTCATCATGCCGTACGGTTTTACTTCGACCCCTTCTTCTATCGCGGCGTAGAAATCGCCGTCGGGAGATGATCTCTTGGCATTCTTAATGCGATTAAGAGCGCCTTGTAACGTTTCTTCGTCGCTCTTCGGCTGGGAAGAAACGCCCGATGCGGACGCGATACTCTCGTATACGAACCCCATCTGCAAGACGTCGGTAAAACCTCTGACGATCGCTTTTATTTTGGCCGGTCTTTGCGAAGCGATCACTATCTTCATTTCCACGCCTCCTTTCTCAATAATGCTCCGATATCTCCTTCGAGGAATACTGGCAGCATGCCGTAGATCTCTTCCAGATTGTTCAATTTGTCCGAAGGGCGGTTCAGGACGAAGATCTTCTTCTTGCCGAAGAAGGCCACGCCCATTTCCATAAGCACGTTGGCTCCGATATATCCGAATACCCCGTTCTTCTCGTAGTTGAGGACGAGGATGGCATCTCCTCTCACTATCTTGCGGAAATGGTTCAGCATGACCCACGCCTTCCGAACGTACTGGCGGTTGTCTTTCATCCACGTCTTGTACGTTTCGACGCGGAAATCGCCGCTTCGTTTCATCTTCATTGCCGTATAAGGCAGGCGGACTTTGAAACCCATCTTCTGGAGCTCCTTGGCGTCATCGAGCGCCCGCTCGTAAAAAGAAACACTGGTGCAAATGACCACCGTTCTCTGTTTCAGTTTCAACTTCTTATCTCCTTTTTTAAATTGGTTCTGCCCCCAAAATACCACCCCATTGGCGGATTGGCAATTACCCCTGGACAAATGGTCGATATCGTATTATATTCGTCACTACCGTATTCTTCACAATCTAAAAAGGAGTAATCCGATGGATACGTCTTACGTGAGACAGACCGATATGAGCACGGACGAGCTGATCGCTTGTTTGGACAACCCGCACGCCGATGCTCGATGTTTCTTCATTAATGAACTGGGCGTCATTTATATGACGACCGTCGACAAAGCGGAGGTCGAGAAGGTGCGGCAGCAGCTCATCAAAATGCTCGACGACGAAGAGGATTCGGTCCGCTACCCGGCCTACATGTTCTTATGGGCCGGAGTGCGGATACGGTCCGAC
>JAMCRC010000014.1 GCA_023380415.1 Patescibacteria group bacterium
CCTACGCCCTTGCTCGCCCCGACGATCTTCACGTTAATGTAGTTCGCGTCGGCCGTGACGCATGGCATGCCGGTCGCCTTCTCCATATCTTCGCAATCGCGCTGAGGGTCCTTTGGTGGTAAAACGGCCCATTCGGTATAGGGGTACATATCCTCCGGGATGAAACCGTCTATTTCCGAGACCCGGTGGCCGGCGATGATCCAGAAAAGCCCGCGGATGCCGAAGAGCTTGCCCACGGCGCCCAAAACCATGGCGGGAATGATGCGCCAGGCGCCGGCCTCTTCGATCGCGACCTGCATCTTCTCGGGCCGGGACCAGGCCGTCATGTTCTTGTACTTTTTGGTCCCTTTTACGACGAGGCGCGCGAGCCAACCGGCTTTCACGTCCGAGATATGGCGCACCCGGTTGTGGGAGATGGAAACGATCTTTTCGGAGACCGAGACCCAATCCCCCGGTTTGAAATGGGGCTTAACGAACTCGTTCAAAACGCTTTCCAGGCTCTCACCGAACTTTATGAGGCGCGGCACGCGGATGGCGAAACGCTCGTAAGTGGCGCCTCCGACGACGACTCTTGTACCCGGCTGAAGGCCGGGCTGCACTTCTGCGGTTAACGGCGAATTTTTGTTTTCCATTGCTTCACAGAAAAAAGGGGCGCTCCCCCTCTTGGCCTGCCTTTATTTTAAACTTTTCGGGCCCGGTTTCAAATCGCCAGAGCGGCGACGACAACGGCGAGCATCGCGGCCAGCCAAGCCAGGATGGAGACCAGCAGGGCCGCTCCCTCCTTCTTCGCACCGCTCAAATACAGCTGGATGGGCTTGCCCAAGACCAGCGTCCCGGTAACCCCGGCCGATACAACGAAAAGCAAGAGCATAAAAAGCGGCATAAGGAAATTATCCGGCTGCTGTCCTAATATGGTTTTGCTGTTGAATATGAACCAAGCCACGGCGGACACGTAAATGAACGTGCCGGAAGCGTAGACCAACCCATTTAACCACGATCTATTGTCTTTCATTGGTGGACCTAGGGGAAGCGAACGTCGCTTGCGCTCCTCAGAAACCCTCGGTTTCTGACGCTCGCTTATCGCTAGCTGTTTTCCGACACGGGAGACCAATGGTGTTCTCCCGACCCCTCTCCCGTTCGATTCTACCACACATCGCGGAAATACATGTACCCCACCGTCTTGCGGGGTGTCTGTGTAGCGGTGGACCTAGGCGGAATCGAACCGCCGTCTGCGCAATGCGAATGCGCCGTTCTGCCACTAGACCATAGGCCCGATAAAAACTCTGACCATTCTAAACGATTTTCCGGATTTTTCCAGTCCGAGAAAAAATTAGGGCTCCATCGCGATCGCTTTGCGATGGAGCCCATTATCATTTACCTTGGCCCATTTGGAACCGGATCGTCCGGCACCGGTGAAGCCCGTAAGCGTACCACAAGCAAGGATTGCCTTTGCTCGAGGCGCACTTGCCTTTAAGGCACTTCTCCGCGAATCGGTGCTCGAAAGAATCGATCTCGAGGCCGATCTTTATGAGCTCGACGATCTTTTCGAGCGGAATGCGGGTCGGCAGCATATCGGTCACCGTCAGGCTGCCGTTCAAGAGCATTTGGCCTTCTTCGTGGAAGAACCAGTTCTCCGCTCCGGCCACCTTGCCTTCGGACTCGAGCGCTTTCCAGTCGCTTGTGACGATCTTGCCGGCCTCCACTTGTTCTTCGTATCGTATGGCCTTAACAACGTCGTACAGCTTGATGCCGAACTTCTTGTTCGCCATTATCTGTACGTTTCCGGAAGACCGCTTTTGGACGGTCACGGCCGCATTGCAGCCATCTTTTGTTTTGGCGAACTTGGCGACCTGGTCGTCGTCGGACTCGATGACGGCCAACTTGACCATGCCGCTCGGCCGTACGATATCCTCGACCCTCGCTTTCTCGGCGAATTCTTTGGCGGCCTGGCCGAAGAATTTGGTTCGTTCGGCGTAGCGCGCCTCCAGGCCCTCGGTCACCCACGCAATGACCTGCTCGTGGCTCATTTGGCCGTACATTACAAGGGCCAGGTTCGCCAGATCGAGCGGATTGCCGTGACCTTTGAGGTCGTTTTGGGCGACCGAATCGAGGATCATGTCCAAGGCGGGATCTTCGATCACGCCCAGGTCTCGGGCGACAAGAGTCGCGGCGCACTGGCTCTTTTTGCGCTCGACCCAGACGCCGGGATGTTCGTCAAAACGCCCGCCGCCGACGCCGATAAGAAGGGTTCCTTCCTTTTCGTACGCCGATGCGGGGAGGCCGTCCGGCGTCGTGCCGCCGTTGGACCAGTAGTCGATCCTGGCGGTGCCGATCCCGGGATATCTGGCCTCCCCGAATTTGCGGAGCAGCCAGATGGCGGCGATCTCGTCCAGGTGAGGACGAGTGTGAGTGACGATTCGGTTGAATTCCAATTTTTCTCTCCTTGGAGCTGAAACGCTCCGGTTTTTTAAGTTACTTGTTAAACTCGCGCTTCCTGGAAGAGACCAAAAAGCTTATAAATACTAGCATAAATAAATGGTTATGTCAATGCAGAGGAACGGCCAAAAAACGCGGCTTCTGGCCGCGCTTTCGGCTTCTTGTCGGGGAGCCGGGAATTGAACCCGGTCTACACGCACCCGAAGCGTGCGTACTACCGGCATACTCCTCCCCGCGGAGGACGACTATCAGATTATATCACCTCGCTTTTCTTGGCAATTTCATCTCTTCCCGTTCGACCGCCGTTTCTTGGCATGCAGGCGTTTGGATTTCTGGGTCAGGGCGAAAATGGAAAGGACCATGATATAGACCGCGATCGTCTCGGAAGAAACGTGATAATGGTCCTGTAGAACGACCGAGGCGATAACGATGCCGAAAACGACGACCGTCCAAGCGATGACAAAGAGCTCGCCGGGGTGGCGGCTTTCGTGCATGTCGTACCACCTGTCGAACTCCTTGGTCGCGGCGTAAAGGCCGAGAATGCCGGTATAGATGACGCTCAATGGGGCTGTCAGGAATTCGAACCGATTCTGCAGGACGAAGTCGCCGACGATGAAGATCATAAAAACGACCGTCCAAAAATTGGCGAGGAATCGCCAGATCTTTTCGCTGCGGAAGACAAGGGAACTGTCGCTCATCTATTTAACATAGTATTTCTTCTTCATTCCTTCCTCTACGCCGCTCTCGAATTCGTCCTTAGCGTCGCGGGCTTTCCGTGAAAGGGCGAGGAGCTCCCTGTCCGAAAGCGCCCCCAGCTCCTTGGCCCGGCTCTCGAGATACCCGATATCGTTCCGCTTCGGATCGTCGAGGACCTCCTCAAGGAGGACCGAGAGTATCTGGCCGATCTTCGGGCTCGGCGGTATTCCCAAAAGCTTCATCAACCCGTCCCCCCGGAGCTTGAGCATCTTCGGCTCAATGGGGTCGCGCTTCACCTTTTCGATCATAAAGAGCAGATGGCGGAGCTTGTAGGGAAAGGCCTTGGGGACGCCGGACCCGATGCGATCGGCTTCGCGGACCCTCAAAAGGTCGTCCACATTCTCCGGGCCGACCCGGGCCAGAAAGCGGCGCACGCCGGACTCGGTCACCTCGCCGACGTTGTAATAAAATAGGTGGTAGCGCACCAAATGGACGACCTTGTCCGCGATCTCCTTGCCGAAGCGCAGACGGTCCATGATCTTCACGGCCATCCGCGCCCCGACCACTTCATGGCCGTGGAACGTGGAATCGGGGCCATCGCCGCGCTTGGAGCGGGGCTTGCCAACGTCGTGCAGGAGCGCGGCCAGGCGGACGACGAGAGAATATTTCTTTTCGGCCGTGTAGTTCAAGGCCCGGACGTTGTGTTCGAAGACGGTGTAAATATGGTGCTTGTTCTGGCCGCAGCCGATCCCCTCTCGGAGCTCCGGAACGATGTACTGCAAGAGGCCGGTATCTTCCAGCAGGATAACGCCTTCGGCCGCCCGGGCGGCCATTATTATCTTCACGAACTCGTCCCGGATGCGCTCTTTGGCGATCATCTCGAGAAGGCCGGCTTGGTCTTTAACGGCCTTCAAGGTCGGATGGTCGATATCGAACCCCAGTTCGACGGCGAAACGGACGGCCCGCATCAGGCGCAACGCATCTTCGTTGAAGCGCTCGCGCGGTTCGCGGACGGTGCGGACAAGTTTCTTTCTCAGGTCCCCTTCTCCACCGTACGGGTCGATGAACTTCTCTTTCGGGTCCGCCAGGTCCATTGCGATCGCATTGATGGTGAAGTCGCGGCGGGAAAGGTCGTCCTCGATGGTCTTCGCGAATTTCACTTCGTCCGGATGGCGCTTGTCGGTATACCGCCCTTCGGACCGGAAGGTCGTTATCTCGATGATCTTCAAACGCTCGTCATCCGAGTCGGTCTTTACGCCGACCGTTCCGAAGGCGTTCTCGTAGACGCTTTCGGGGAAAAGCTTTTGGATCTCCTCCGGGAGGGCGTCCGTCGCGATATCCCAATCTTTGGGTTCGCGGCCGAGATAAAGGTCGCGGACGCAGCCGCCGACCAGGTAGGCCTTATGGCCCGCCTTATCGAGAACGGAACCGGTTTCCCGGACGACCTTGGGTATCTTAGGCTTCGTCATTCATCCTCATTTTACCCCGATAGAAGCTATTTGTCTCGCTTTTTTCATGCCTGGCCGCAATGTATTGAAATTTGCCATCGAGAGAACTATCATTCCCCAAACGAACCTTAAAAGGAGGCAATATGGAAGCGAAGACCGATACCGCCGCCGATCTTCTCCGCCTGAAGGCGTCGGAAGAATTGCTTCTCGCGTCGCGCAGGAACGACAAGGCCGAAATAGACCGCGCTCTGGCCAACCTGGATAAGGCCTGTGAAAAAAAAACGACGCCGAAACCGACAAGGCCAAAGGAGGCAACCATGGCTGAAGACCCCGTAAAAGAAGTCATCAATGAGATGGCCGACGAACTCGATTGGTTCTTCAGGAACACGGAACCGACAAGGGAAGAGAGCATGGACCGGGTACGGACCCTGGTCGAGCGCGCCAATATTTCCCTCCAGAAAATATCGGAGGAGAGAAAGCGCCAGGGCGATCTTTTCCACCCGGAAGAACAATTGACCATCGAAGGGAGCTGATGCTCCCTTTATTTTTTGCCGCCCGGGGCCGATAATGGTCTCAAGACGCCCCCGTAGCTCAATGGATCGAGCACCGGTCTTCGGAACCGGGGATGTGGGTTCAATTCCTACCGGGGGCACACAGGTTGAAAAATATCCGCAGATGCGGATAATATCTAGGCAAGCCCCTATAGCTCAGTTGGTAGAGCTGCTCCCTCTTAAGGAGATGGTCCCAGGTTCGAGTCCTGGTGGGGGCACCAGAGAAACAAAATACCGGAATTTATTCCGGCGTTTTGTTTTCTCCCGCCAGGACTCGAACGGGAAGGGGGTCGGGGAAACGGGAGTTTCCCTGTGGTGGAAATACTAAAACCGCAAGGTGTTAGGGAGCGAGTTGCTGTATAGCGGCGAGCGACGTGAGATTCCTGGCGGGAACACGGTAAATTTGTTAAAATATGCGGCAAATGGGCGCTCTTCCCCCCGAAACGCCGCTCGCCTCGATCCGCAGCATATCGCGCTTCGCCCCGCGGCTTAAAAATCTGGGGCTCGTCACGGTCCGCGACGTTCTTTTCCACTTTCCCGCCCGATACGAGGACTATTCGGAGATCTACAACATCGCCGATCTCATTCCGAACCAGGAAGCGACCGTCCAGGCGCGCGTCGACGAGATCGAAGGCCGCCGGGCCTTTCGCCGCAATCTCTACGTCGTCGAGGCCCTGCTTTCCGACGATACCGGGTCGATCCGGGCCGTTTGGTTCAACCAACCTTACATCCGTAACATCCTGGGGCCCGGCCGAGTCTTCAATTTTTCCGGAAAGGTGACCCAGTCGCGGACGGGAGAGATACATCTTTCGAGCCCGACCTACGAGGCCGCGAATTCTTTCGGCGGGACCAAGCATACCGCCCGCATCGTTCCCATCTACCCCGAAACGCGCGGCCTGACATCCAAAGGCCTGCGCTTCATGATAAAGCCGATCCTGGATGAAGTGCGTCCCCTTCCCGACCCGATCCCGGCGGACATACTCGGCCGCCACGGACTGCCCGATATCATGGCGGCTCTGCGCGGCATCCATTTTCCCACCACTCTAGAAGAGGCCTCTTCGGCCAAGCGCCGTTTCGCTTTCGACGATCTTTTTTACCTCCAATTGTTCAACCTGGACCAAAAGATGGCCCTGGCCGATCAAAAAGCGCCGGCCGTCGCTCTCGACCTGCCGTTCGTCAAGGACCTTCTCGGCCACCTGCCTTTCGCACTGACGCTCTCCCAAAAACAAGCCCTGTGGGAAATATTGAAGGACCTGGAGGCGGCCCGGCCGATGAACCGCCTGCTCCAAGGCGACGTCGGCTCCGGAAAGACGGTCATCGCCGCGATCGCCGCTCTTTCCGCGGCTCATGCCGGGCATCAGGCCGTCCTTATGGCCCCGACCGAAATACTGGCCCGCCAGCATTATCTTACCTTCCGAAAATTCTTCCCCGAACACGAAGGCGGCGTGGCTCTCATGACCGCCTCGGACCGCCGGCTCTATTTCGGCCATGATCTCGAAACGGCCGTGACCAAAGAAAAGGCCGCCGCCGAAGCGCTGTCCGGCCGGGCCGGCATTATCATCGGCACCCAGGCCCTTATCCAGAAAGGCCTGGCCTTTAAGGACCTGGCTCTCGTTATCGTGGACGAGCAGCACCGTTTCGGCGTGAACCAGCGGGCGCAGCTCGTGAGGCAGGAAGCGGGGGGTAAAAGGGAGGAGATACCCCACTTTCTTTCCATGTCCGCGACCCCCATTCCGAGGACGCTCTCCCTCACCCTCTTCGGCGACCTCGACCTATCGCTCATATCCGAAATGCCAAAGGACCGGAAGCCGGTCGCCACCAAGGCCGTGGGGCCGGCCGAAAGGTCCAGAACCTACGCGTTCATCAAGGATCAGGCGAAGGCCGGCCGGCAGGTCTTCGTCGTGTGCCCCCGCATCGAGCCCAAGGCCGAAGAGACGCCGGACGATATCCAAAAGCTCGAGATGCGGTCGGTAAAGGAGGAATTTGAAAAGCTGAAGACCAAGATCTTCCCCGAATTGAGGATCGGCATGCTCCACGGAAAACTAAGGGCGGCGGAGAAGGAAAAGGTGATGCGCGATTTCGCGGACGGCAAGACCGACGTCCTCGTCACAACAGCCGTGATCGAGGTCGGCGTCGACGTGCCGAACGCGACCGTCATGCTCATCGAAGGGGCCGATCGTTTCGGCTTGGCCCAGCTCTATCAGTTCCGCGGACGGGTCGGACGAGGCGAACATCAATCCTACTGCTTCCTCATGACCGAAAGCGACGCGAAAAATCTCGGCGGACGCATCAAGGCGATAGTTTCGGCGAAGAACGGTTTTGATCTTGCCGAACGCGATCTCAGGATGCGCGGCCCGGGAGAGTTCCTGGGGAGCGCCCAGACCGGCATGCCAGACCTCGCAATGAAGGCGATCCAAAATCCCGATCTCGTGAAAGAAGCGCGCGAAGACGCGGCGGCGATCCTCAAAACCGACCGGGAACTCTCCCGGCATCCTTCCCTCAAAAAAGAAATGGCCCGTTTCACGGACCGAGTTCACGCTGAATAGTTATCCACAAAAAGGAAGGAGGTCCGACCTCCTTCCTTTTTGGTCAGCGGACCTGGGCGCGGAATTGCTTCCGGGTCTCCTCGATGACCTTCTCTTGAAGCGGTTCTACTTCTTCGGTCTTCAATGTCCGATCCGCCCCGCGGTAGACGATGCGGTAGGTGTAGCTCAATTTCCCGGAACCGAATTTGGCCTCGTTCTCGTATTTGTCGAGGAGCGTTACCTCTTCCACCAGATCGCCGCCGATGTCGCGAATGAGGTCGAAGTAATCGTTCGGCACGAACGATTTATCGACGATGAAAGAGATGTCGCGCGTGATGGGCGGATATTTGCTCACCTCGACGAACTTCTGGCCGAGCTTGAGCTGGCGCGTGACGCGGGGGTCCGAGGACCAAAGGAGCCGGATATCGGGCAGGTCCATGCTTACGATAGCCAGGCGTTCGAGGCCGAAGCCGAAAGCCCAGCCGGTATAGTTTTCGGGATCAACGCCGAGCTTTTTAAGGACGCTCCCCTTGACCACGCCGCAGCCGACGACCTCTACCCATTTCCCGCCTATCTCCACCTCCATTTCGAGGGACGGGTCGGTGTAAGGGAAAGTGTCCTTGTTCAAGCGGTATTTGACGTCCGGACCGAAAACGGCCTTGGCGATCGCAGCGAGCGACTCTTCGAGCTCCTTCTGACCTATCGTTTTCACCGCTTTCGGCGCCAGATACCAGCCATCGATCTGGTGGAAGATGTTCATATGGCGGCGGTCTATCTCGTCCCGGCGATAGACCTTGCCGAAGCTGAACGAACCGACGGGCTCGTTATTTTTGATGCGCTCTTTCACCCCTTCGTCCATGAGGTAGTAATACCACATGACGGTGGTATGGGTGCGCAAAATATACTCGTCGTTCACGTAGTAAGTATCCGAACGGCTCCGGGCCGGATGGTCGGGCGGGAAGTCGAAAAGGTCGAAGCTGACATCGGCCGGAACGATCTCCGGCGTTTGGATGACATCGAGGTCTTTGAAGTAAGGGCTCGCCAAGATGCGCCGCACCAGTTCGGCGATGGGGCTTCCCGGCGTGCGCGACAGATCAGGCATCTCGAGGAAGCGCTCCATGCGCATTCCTTCCGCGTCCTTCCGCGCCGCGACCTCCGCGCGCAGCTTCTTTTCTTCGGGGCTGTTGATGGTTATCTCTCTCATCTTTAAGTGGCTGGGGTGAGAATCGGACTCACGACATGGCGCTTATGAAACGCCCGCTCTACCACTGAGCTACCCAGCCATATGTGTTTTTATTGCCGAGCGCAGCGAGAGATATTCAAACCGCAGTTTGAATATCCGAGCCAGCGAGGCAACGAAAGGGTTCAATACCCCGCGGTGAACACCCTTTATTAAAAGATTATAGGTTCTGCCTTGTTTTTTTTCAAATTAGCTGATATGATGCGCCTGCGGGGATGAGCAGTCTGGTCGCTCGTCTGGCCCATAACCAGAAGGTCGCAGGTTCAAATCCTGCCCCCGCAACAACTTGAGGAACCGCTTACGCGGTCCCTCTGCGTTTTAGGAATAAAAAAATCCCGCATGAACGCGGGATTGGACAATATCAGTTATTGGTGCCGGCCCAACCGGAAGACCGGGCCAGTATGCCAACGGCGAACATCACGCTCGGATCGGTGCTTTCGGCCGGGTTGAACCTGACGTCTATCTTCCCGATAAGCCGCTTGGCGTCGTCATTGAAACCGGCGAACAGGGCCCAGACGGCCAGCCGTATGTACCTGCCCGAGGCCTCTTTAAAGTCTATCGCCCCGAAGCTCAACTGGTTGTCGGCGTTGCTCTCCTCCACCAGGATGTCATGGCGCTCTTCGTCCATGAAGCCGTAACCCTCGAAGTATTTTTCCATTTTTCCCTCCGTTGCTCCTATAAGCCTACCAAAGAGGCGGAATTTGCCAATAGGGCGGTTTTCCAATAAGATTAACGGAGATTGCAGCCGTAGCTCAATTGGTTAGAGCACTGCCCTGTCACGGCAGGGGTTACCGGTTCAAGTCCGGCCGGCTGCGCCAATAAAGGGTATTCACCGCGGGGCATTAAGCCCTTTCGTTGCCTCGCTTGCTCGGATATTCAAACCACGGTTCGAATATCTCTCGCTGCGCTCGGCAATAAAATATCCCGCTCCAAGCGGGGTATTTTTTCGGCCGGACCGGAGTTTTATTCCTCTTCGTAGAACTTTCCGATATGGAGCAGTTTCTTGTCCGAAAGGCGCGGCCCCATCAGCTGGAAACCGACAGGAAGCTCTTTGCCGCCGAGCGGATATGGCTTCACCGGCATAGACAAGGCGGGCACTCCGGACAGATTGGCCGATACGGTAAATATATCCGCGAGGTACATCGAAAGCGGGTCATCCGTTTTTTCGCCGAACTTGAAGGCTGGCGTCGGAGTGACCGGCGTCATGATAATGTCTACTCCACCCCAGGCATTGTCGAAGTCCTGACCGATCAGGCGGCGCACCTTCTGGGCCTTGGCGTAGTAAGCATCATAGTATCCGGCCGAAAGGACGAACGTTCCCAAGAGTATCCGGCGGCGCACCTCGGCGCCGAAGCCTTCGCCGCGGGTCTTGAAATAAAGGTCGCGCAGCGTCTCGGCGTTCTTTTCGACCTCCGGTAAGCCGGGATAACGCACGCCGTCGAAACGGGCCAAATTCGACGAGACCTCCGCCGGCATCACGATGTAGTAAGTGGAAATGCCGTACTTGGCGTGCGGCAAACTGATGTCTTTAAAATCAACGCCCAATCGTTTCAACTTTTCGACCGCTTCCTCCACTCCCTTGGCCACGGCGGCGCTCACGCCATCCCCGAAATACTCCTTCGGCAGGCCGATGCGCAAGCCCCTAAGATCTTCTTTCTTGAGCGGCTCGAGCTCCGGCAGGTCCAAGCTCGTCGAGTCGAGATCGTCGTGCCCGCGGATCGCGTCAAAAAGCAGTTCCGCATCCGCGACGGTCCGGGCAAATGGACCGATCTGGTCCAAGCTGGACGACATTGCCATTAGGCCGGAGCGAGAAACCGCTCCGTATGTGGGCTTGAAGCCGACTATTCCGCAAAAAGCAGCCGGCTGGCGGATCGATCCGCCGGTGTCGGAACCGAAAGCGCCCAAGGCCATCCCGCCGGCCACGGCCGCGGCCGAACCGCCGGAAGAGCCGCCGGGAACCCTCTCCGGATCGTGCGGATTTTTGGTCGGATGAAAGCCGGAGTTTTCGGTCGAAGCGCCCATGGCGAACTCGTCCATATTGGTCTTGCCCAAAACGACCGCGCCGGCCTCCTCTATCTTCCTCACCGCCGTGCTGTCGTACGAGGCGACATAATGTTCCAGTATCTTCGAGGCGGAGGTGGCCACCGCGCCTTCGATGAGTAGATTATCCTTCAAGGCCACCGGAACGCCCGCGAGAGGCGGCAAACTTTCACCGGCCGCGTTCCTTTCGTCGATATCGCCGGCGGCTTTCAGGGCTCGCTCTTCGAAAACCGAAAGATAGGCGCCGATATCGCCGTCCTTTTCCCTGATGCGCTTCAAATACTCATCCGTTAATTCCTTAGCGGAGAATTCTTTCCCCTTCAGGCCTTCTTGAACTTTTTTAATCGTCAGGTCCTTGATGTCCATTTTTTATTCGAATACCGGGGGAACCTTGAGGTAATCTTTCTCCTCTTCCGGGAATCCCTTTTTCGCCTCCTCCCCGGTAAGGCCGTTGCCTTCCTCGTCCTCGCGGTAGATGTTGCGCGTTTCGGTACCGCCCGTCATGGGTTTCACCCCATCCGTCGGGACGGCCTTCAATTCCTCGAAATGGTCCAAGATCCCGCCGAGGTCCTTCAAAAGCTTCTCCTCCTCGGCCGGCTCGACCTCCATTCGGGAAAGTTCGGCCAGCTTTTCCAAGTCATTTTTTTCCAGCATTTAAGGGGATTATACAGTCAAAGGGCGGCTCTAGGCAAAATCACTTCAACATTTCCAAGAATTCCCCCTCGTCCAATGTCTTCACGCCCAGTTCCTTCGCCTTGTCGTACTTCGAACCGGGGTTATCTCCAACGACGACGTAGGTCGTCTTTTTGGAGACGCTTTCGGACGTCGCTCCGCCCAAGGCCCTTATCTTTTCTTTGGCATCCTCCCTTTCGAGCGAAGCGAGAGTGCCCGTGAGGACGAAGACCCGGCCCTTGAGCGGGCCGCTTTTGCTCAATGTCCTTACGCGGCTGATGCGGACGCCGACCCGCTCCAGTTTTTTCAAAAATTCCTGATTGCGCTTCTCTTGGAACCAGCTATGGATGCTGTCCGATACCTTGGGACCGATGTCCGGTATCTCCTGCAGGTCCTCGGGCGCCATCTTCCGGAAGGCCTTCAAAACGCCGGTCGGTTTCGAGATCTCCCCGTCCAAGCCGGCTATCCGTTGCGCCAGGACGTTCGCGGTCTCTTCGCCGACATGCAAGATGCTCAAGGATGAAATGAATCGCGCGAGCGGGACCTCCTTCTTGCTTTGGACCTCCTTTACTATGTTCTTGGCCGATCTTTCCCCGAAACGCTCCAAGGCGGCGATATCCCCCTCCTTCAAGGTGAAGATGTCGGCGGCATCGGCGATAAGCCCCTCGTCGAGGAACTTGTCGATGATCTGCGGACCCAGTCCCCGGATGTCGAATGTCGAACGCGCCGTGAAATGGTGGAGCATCTCGCGGTGACGGGCGCCGCAAAGCTTGTTGCCGCAACGGTAAATGGCGCCGTCCCGGACAACGGGGCTCCCGTCTACCGGGCATTCGGCGGGCATTTTGAACGCCTTTTCTTTACCGCTCCGCAGTTCCTTCAGCACTTTCGTGACCTGAGGGATCACGTCGCCGGCCCTCGAAACGACGACCGTGTCCCCGATCTTGAGGCCCAGGCGCTCTATCTCATCCGCATTGTGGAGCGTGGCGTGAGTGATGGTTATGCCTCCGACGCCGACAGGACGCATGACCGCCGTTTTGGGGTCAAAGCTCCCGTCCGGCCGACCTGGACCACGATATCCTCGACTACCGTCGTCGCTTCCCGTGGGGAGAATTTGTAAGCGATAGCTCCGCGCGGAGCTTTGCCGACAATGCCCGCCGCCGCAAAGACCGCGTTGTCGTTAACGATGATGACCGTACCGTCGATCTCGTAATCGATATCCTCGCGGCTCACCGCCCAATGCTCGCGGAAGGCCATCACTTCCTTGAAGGTTTTGGCCCCTTTATTGTGCGGGTTTACGTTGAAACCGAGGGCTTTGAGCACCAAGTGCTCCTCTTCGTGATGTTTCTGACCGACATCCGTGACGATCGCGTACTGGAACGAGTTCAGGTGGCGGGCGGCCGTAACGCGAGGGTCGAGCTGACGGATCGATCCGGCGGCGATGTTCCGCGGATTGGCATATTCTTTTCCACCCTTCCGCCGCTGTTCGGCATTGACCTTCTCGAACTCCTTCACGGTGATGAAGGCCTCGCCCCGGACGATGAGGCGCTTGGGCGCCAAGTTGAAGTCCTCGGGCTCTAGTCCGAGTTTTTTCAGATTCCTCGCCGCTTCTTCCTCCGGCAAGAGCCGAAGCGGGATAGCGTCGATGGTCCGCAGGTTCTGCGTGACATCCTCGCCGACGAAGCCGTCACCCCGCGTCGCTCCTTGGACCAAAACGCCGTTCTCGTATACGAGCTCTATGGCCAGCCCGTCTATTTTAAGCTCGCAATAATAAGCCGGCTCTCCCTTTTTGGCGCGGCTCTCCGGATCGTAGCCCAAAAAATCGGCGAGGCGTTTCCGCCAATCGCGCATTTCCTCTCCGCTGAAAGCGTCGTTAAAGGAGAGCATCGGCCGCTCGTGGCGGACCTTCACGAAGGCCTTCAAGGGCTTGCCGCCGACGCGCTGGGTCGGCGAATCGGGCGTAAGGAGATCGGGGTGGTCCTTCTCTATCTTCCGCAGCTCTTCCGTAAGCGAGTCGTAGATCTCGTCCGTGATCGTGGGCTCGTCCAGAACGTGGTACTCGTACCGGTACTTGTTTATTTCCGCCCGGAGCTTCTTGGCGCGTTCAGCGGCTACGTGTTTATCGGGCATCGGCTATTGAGAATAGATCGTCGTTTGCAGAACGCGGGACGTGCGCCCGCTCATCCCGTCCCCTTCGGACACGATGGCTCCCGTTGCGGCATCGTAGGTCACGGTCGAAGTGGCCACTGTGCCGTTCTTGAGGCCGGCGACCGGCTGATTCTCGCAGGGAGCAAGATTGTTCCCGCTCACTTCGTAAAAATAGCAGTAGAGGCCTTGCTCCACGCCGGCGTCGGCGGAAAAAAGAGCGGCGGCCGAGCTCAAAGAATCCGTCGATTGTTGCAGCGTGAAATACATAAGGAGCCCGGCGATGGCCGTGGCGCTCAAAATCAGGCCGCCGAGCATTACGCTTATGAGTATCATCGCTTGCCCTTTATCGTCCTTGAGCATATCAGTTGCAATTATATATCTGCGAAGAGGCATATTTGAACTTCGGCGGGACGTCTTTGGGCAGAATGCGCGAACTGACAGTCGTTTGAACATAGACCGGGTCGACGCTCGCCGCGCTGCCGGCCGCTTTTACGCCCAAAACGGCGGTTACCCGCCAAGGATAGCAGGCGTTATTAACGCTTCCCTGCCCTGCTTGGGAGACGATGAAGTTTAGATAGGCCACCACGACGTTTCCCGAAGTAATGGCGCTGTTGCCGTCGAGCAAGGCCCCGCTCGCCGAAACGCTGTAGGTCGTGAGGTCACCGGCGAAATTATAGAAAGTCAGGGCCCCTTCGCCGTTCAAGGTCGATGTCGCGAAGAGATATCCGGTCCGCATTTCCCTCGTCATCTGCTCGACGGCCGAATTGACCTCGTTAGAAACGGCGATCAGCGTCACAAGGTGCCGTTCGCTCTTCAGGGTCTGGATGAAAGCCCCGACCGCGACGGTCGTGACTATGATGAACACCGACATGGCGACCAAAAGCTCCGCTAAAGTGAAACCGCCCCGATTGTTTTTCGATAGGTCCTTCATTTCAGCGCCAGTTCGTGAAAATATCCTCCAGATCGACCTTGTGCGAAGTTCCATCCTGCGTCCAAGTCACGATCGAGTCGACCCGCAGAGCGGTCGCCGATATTTGATTCGCGGTGATCAAGCGGCTGTAGATGGTCGGCACGCTCGTGTCGCTGGCATCGACCTGCTGGGCGTAGAGATGCGTCGCGGGGTCGTAATAGACCTGCTCATCGGCTATCGCGGGATTAGAATTGGGCAAAACCGTGTTATAGCTCACGGTGTAGTTCTGGCCGAATTGGAAGTCGGAGGCGAACGGCTTGCCCGCCATGTATTCGGCGTCCAATACGTTCTTCACGACCTCGATCCCCTCCGAGGCGAGATAGGAAGCTGTGAGATCGTCCGTCGCGTTGACGCTCAAATGGGAGGACCGGGCCACGAGCGTGAGAATGCCGAGCATGCCGACGAGCACCAAGCTCATAGCCACGATGGACTCGATCATCAAGCTGCCTTCGTTATTTTTTACCGGGCTATTCATTCGCGTATTAAAAACTGACCGCTCCGGTCGGGCTCACGTCCACCGTCGCCGTCTGGCCCGAGGCGAGCACTTCGAGCGTCACGGTAAAACCGTTGGTGCTCGACGCCTCGATATACGGCGGCAGGAAGTAGATATCGTCGCTATTATCGTTTGGGAGGGAAAATACCAAGCCACTGTCCAGTTTCGCCCATCCGCCGATCGCCAATTGATTGGCCTGTCCGCTCCAGGACAAGGAGGTTTGGCCGCAATCGCTCACGCTGTTCGCAAATATCCCGTAAATGACGTAATCCGGCGACTTCCCGCCGACGAAGTGGACACCATAAGCGCAAGCCACGTTGCCGGCACTGGTGCTCGGTGCGTACTTTTCGAGGGTCATGGCCTTGGCCCGGTTCAAGGCGCCGGCCACGGTCGCCTGATCGGTCGTAAGAGCGATCTCCGCCGTATTCGAATGGTTATAAGCAATGAGCATGGCCGAAAGGACGGTCATAATGCCGATGACGACCAGGGTCTCGATGAGAGTGAAACCCACTTCAGAATGGCGCTTAGCCGAACGCTTCATCACGCTCAATTATACCCTGTACTAAAGCTCAGTTGTAGTGCGGACCGTACGCTAGAGGGAAAAGAGGCGGAAGTAGCCGTTTACGATCGCCGCGCCGAAAAAGACCGTGAGCACGAATCCCAGGACGAGGATCGGAGCGAAGGGGATGCGGTCCCGCATCGTTTTTTGCCTAAGCAGAACTAAGATCACGCTTACGAATCCTCCCAATATGAAGGCGAGCATGGTGGCAAGGACTATATCCGGGAAGCCCAGGACAAAACCGGCCGCAACGGCCAGCTTCACGTCCCCAAGGCCCATTCCCCGTCCCCGGCTCACCGCCACCAGGATCCCGAAGAGCGAACCGCCGAAGGCCAATCCGATCAAATGGGTTACGACGGGATTCGACCAGGGCGAGAATAAAAGCTCGTACTGTTCAAGGAAGGACGTCCGAAAAGGAAAAAGAAGGTCGCCGTGGCCGGCAACAATGTAGACGATCACGACTCCGAGCAGGACAAGAAGCAGGTTCAATTCGTTCGGAATGACGTAATGGCGAAGGTCGATCGCCGTCATAACGAGCCAAACGAGAAAGACGACTATCCAGGCCCCTACCAGGCAGTAATACCAGAAAGGCAAAGCGAAGGCGGCGAAAAGGACGCTGCTTTTCACGTAGAATGAGTTCAAAAAAATCGGCAGGCCGGCGAAAATGGCGCCGCCCAAGAACTCGACCAGGGGGTATTGGATCGAAAGTCCATGTCCGCAAATCCGGCATTTCCCTCCCTGGACCAAATAACTGACTATCGGCACGAGTTCCAGGGCCCCGAGGACGTGGCCGCAATACGGGCAATGGGAACGGCCGCCCAGCCGTTTGCCGTCGAAAAGGCGACCTTGCGGCGTGTAGCGAAAGATAAGGACGTTCAAAAAACTGCCGATGGCGGCGCCGAAAATAAAAGCCAGTATATAGAACAAAGCGGTCATTCTCCTTAGGAGGCCGGGCAACCGCCCTGGACCCCGTCCGGATTGGTGAGCGTGGTCACGGCGTGACCGCCGCTGTCGACGCAGTAATACTGGGCCTCATTGGACTGCGGCCCGCCTTGAGCGTTCAGGACGGAGAACACGGTGTACCAAGTATAGGGCGGATAAATAGATTTCTCGATGTAGAGACCGCCGCCTTGCGCGGCGATATCCGAAGCAAGCGATTGGAGATTTGGATCGGTGATCGAAGAGATATTGTCCGGCCGCACGGCCTGCAAAGAAGAGTAACTGCCGTTCACGGCCGAGGCCTCGGCGATAGCCCGGGCCTGGTTGACCTCCTCGATTATCCTGGCGTCTTTGGCTTTGTTCCGAGCCGGCCCCAGGGCCGTTAGAATCACCGAAGAAAGGATACCAATGATGGCGACCACCACCAGCATTTCGATAAGGGTGAATCCCCCGGTCTTCCCTTCTCCAGAAAATGGTCTCATACGTTCTTTCTAATGATAGCAAATCGACCGGATAAAGGATATTCACCGCGGGACACCGAACCCTTTCGTTGCCTCGCTGCCCTCGGCGATAAAACTAAATGAAAGACCGGCGGTTTCTCGCCGCCGGTCCAAACAAGCCCGATCTAGCAACCGCCTCCACTGGATGCGTTGCTTGATGTTTTGCCGGTCGTATCCACGCAGTAGTTGCCGCCGGCGTTCAGGGATGAAGAGTAGGCCGCCTGGGTCTTTGCGGTGTTGCAAGTGACCGCCAGGGTTCCGCCTTGGTTCGTGATGTCCGTGTCCAGGGCACCAAAATTTGCGGCTGCCGCGGCACAGTCGGTGTACTGGCCGGTGGTGGCATCATAATCCGTCTCGCCGATGGCCCGGACCTGATTGACATCCGAGATTATCCTCGTATCTTTGGCTTTCGTCCGCGAAGGACCGAGAGCCGTGAGCACGACGGCCGACAGAATGCCGATCATCGCGATCACCACGAGCATTTCGATGAGAGTGAAGCCTCCTTTTTCCTTAAACATTCCAATATTTATATTATCGACCATTTAAGTTGTTCTAATTATAGCACACTCCGTCTAACCGGCCCTAGAACGTCTGCGACAGGTCGTAAATTGGCAGAAGAATGGAGGCGAAAAGAATGGCTATGATTATGCCGATCACGACCATGAGTATCGGCTGGATCAGCTCGACCAGGTTATCGACGGTATTTTCCACCTCGCGGCTGTAGAAATCATTGACCTTGCCCAAAAGATCCTCGAGCCGGCCGGTCGATTCCCCGACCGAGATGAGCTGCGAGACCAGGGGCGGGAACTCTTCCATCGGAGACAAGGCCTGGGAAAGGAGTTTGCCCTTCCGTATCTGCTCCGCCGCGTCGCGCAAAAGTTCGGCGTAGACGGTGTTGCCTATCGTGTGCGACGATATTTCGACCGCTTGAGGAATGGTAAGTCCGCCCTTGATGAGCACCCGGGCGGATTCGGCAAAGCGGGCGATGTAGAGCTTTTGGAAGAGCGGACCGACGATCGGCGTCTTCAAGGTAAGCGTGTCGAGAACGGCCTTACCCTCGTTCGTCTGGAAGTAATCCAGAAGGAGGATGACGACGGCAATGAGCGCTATCGCGATGACCCACCACCAAGCGGACATGAACTGGCTCATGCCCAAGAGCAATTGGGTGAAGAACGGCAGAGCGACATGGGATTGGGCGAAGATAGGCGTTATCTGCGGAAAGACCATCGTCACCATGACGGCCACGACGACCACGAAAAGGACGACGACGAAGGCCGGATAGGTCAGGGCGTTCTTGACCTTGGCGATCAGGGTCGCTTGCTTTTCCGAGTAGTCGGCCAAGAAGTTCAAAACCTCGGAAAGGCGGCCGGTGACCTCGGCTGACTTCACCATATTCACGTAAAAATCGGAGAAAATGTTCTTATGCCGCTCCAGGGCCTGTGAAAGGGAAAACCCGGAGTCGATATCATTCGCGATCGCCGCCACCGCCTCTTTCAGGACCGGCTTGGTCGTCTGCTTGTAAAGATTGGCCAAGCTGTCGGCTAGGGGCACCTGCGAAGCGAGCAGGGTCGCGAACTGGCGGGTGAAGATCATGATATCCTGCGACTTCACCCGGTTGAATATGCCGGCAAGCCGATCGTACCAAGCGCCCTTGGTCTCCTCCTCCAAGCTGAGGACGAAAAGCTGATGCCCCAAAAGGATGCTCAAAGCCGCATCGCGGTTCGAGGCCTCGACATTCCCCACTTGGAGCTCGCCCTCCTTGGTCCTGGCTTTGTACTGGAATTTCATCCCGTTAGAAGCAGATCGCGATCGCTTGAATGCGAACTGGATTGTTATTATTTCGACCAAATTCCATATTATTTGCGAATACCCGGTTGAAGGCGCGATCGCGGCTTCTAACGGGATTCATTTCCCCTTATTATAACTCACGTCCGCTCCAAGAGTATCCGGAGCTCGGCTGGGTTCAAGGAATAGGTTTCGGCCTCTTCAAGCGATATTTCCTTGCGTTTTACGAGATTAACGAGCGACCGGTTGAGCGATATCATCCCCTCCTGGATGCTCGTTTCGATCACGAGATCGATCTGGTAGATCTTACGCTCGCGAATAAGGTTCCGGATGGCCGGATTCACGAGCATTATCTCGGCCGCCGGAATGCGGCCGCCGCCGAGGCGCGGGATGAGACGCTCCGAAACGATGGCGACGAGAGTCGAGGCGAGCTGGGAGATTATCTGGCCCTGCTGGTTCGGCGGAAAACTATCGATGACGCGGTCGATGGTCTGGGAGGCGGAGTTGGTGTGAAGGGTCGAGAAGACCAGGTGTCCGGTCTCGGCGGCCGTCATGGCCGTGGAGATCGTCTCCGGGTCGCGCATTTCGCCGATCATCATCACGTCGGGGTCCTGGCGCAAGACCGCCCGCAGGGCGTCGTGGAATGAGAGGGTGTCGGACCCGACCTCGCGCTGAGATACGATGCAGCGGTCCTGGGAGAACACGTACTCGATCGGGTCTTCGACGGTGATGATGTGGTCGTTCCGGGTATGGTTGACCTCGTCGAGGAGAGCGGCCAAAGTCGTCGATTTGCCGTGGCCGGCCGGACCGACGACGAGAATGAAGCCCTGGTTCAACTTGACGAAGTCGTGCAGGAGCGGCGGCAGATTCAACTCCTCGATGGTGCGGATCTGGGCCGGGATCAGCCGCAGCGCCGCGGCCATGAACCCGCGCTGATAATAGGTGTTCACCCGGAAACGGGCCTTATCCTCGTAATTGAACGAGAAGTCCAGCTGTTTTTCGGTGAGAAAGGTCTTTTTTTGTTCCTCGGAAAGAAGGGCCAGGACCAATCCTTCGGCCTCGTCCTTCGTCAGGATGGATTCCTGAGCCAAAGGGATAAGAACGCTGTCGACTCGGATGGTCGGCCGCCGGCCGACCGCAAGGTGGAGGTCCGACGCGTTCTGCTTCGCCGTCTGCAACAGAAGATCGTTCAGCTTATCCTTATAGTTGGTGATGGGCATGTGCTATTTCCCTATAATCATACACGAAAACGTCCGGGAGTTGAACTCCCGTGGGGCGTTCCCCTATGGCCCACGGCCTATTCGGTCTCACGCAATACCTCTTCGAGGAGCACTTCGCCCTGAAGCGCCTTCAAGATGCCGTCGGTCCTCATCGAAACCACCCCTTGACGCTTGGCTTCGTCCTGGAGGTCCGAATCGCTCCATCCCTTATTGAGCAGGGCGCCGAGTTCGCGCGTCATTTTGAATATCTCGCAGACGGCGACCCGGCCGACAATCCCCTTGCCTTTGCAGATCTTGCAATCCGGCTTTGGCTCGCTCCGGTACACCTGGTACGGTTTTTTAAAGTCCGCCTTGGCCTTCAAGGCAGGCGGCAGCCCAGCCAGGGCCTCGTCAATGGCTTTGACCGCGCCATCCGGTGCCGGAAACGGCCGGCGGCAATCCGGGCACAACCGGCCCACCAATCGCTGGGCGAGCATCAAATTCAATGAGGCGGAAAGGAGGAAGCCGGGTACTTTCAAGTCGACGAGACGCGGGATGACGCCGATCGCGTTATTAGTGTGCAACGTCGAGAGCATTAAGTGGCCGGTCAAGGCCGCTTGGACGGCCAAACCGGCGGTTTCTTCGTCCCGGACCTCGCCGACCATGATGATGTCGGGATCCTGGCGCAATATCTGCCGCAACCCCGAGGCGAAGTCGTAGCCGATCTCCGGCTTTACTTGGGACTGATTGATGCCGTCCATAAAATACTCTACCGGATCTTCCAGGGTGACGATATTGACATCATCCCTGTTCAGCTTCTGCATGATGGCGTAAAGGGTCGTGGTCTTGCCGGAACCGGTGGGGCCCGTGATAAGGATCATACCGTAGGGTTCGTCGGCCGCTTCCTCGAGCAGACCTTGGTTGTATTCGTTGAATCCGAGCTCTTCCAAACCCTTAAGGCCGGTCGAGGGGTCGAGGACGCGAATAGCCACTTTTTCTCCCGAAGGCGTCGGGAATGTGGCAACGCGGTAGTCGATGTCACGGCCCCCAACTTGGGTCCGGAAACGGCCGTCTTGCGGCATCCGTGTTTCGTCCAAACGGAGCTTGGCCAATACCTTGATGCGGGAAATGATGGGCTGGCTGAGGGCCGCGGGGACCGTAGCGGTCTCTTGAAGCTTGCCGTCGATTCGGAAGCGTACGCGCAAGCGGTCCTTTTCCGGTTCGATATGGACATCCGAGGCCTTGGACTCGACCGCTTCCCGGAGCGTCGAAGCGACGATCTTAATGATGGGCGCATCTTCGGCGGTGCGGGCGCCTTCTTCCAGAGTGACCATAAGATCGTCCGTCCGCCTAGCCGGGCCTATTTCTTTAACAGCTGCCTCTATCTCCGTGCGATAAGGGGCGTATTTACGCCAGACGGCCGCCATATCGCTCGGCGTCACTATATAAACGCCCAAACTCATCCGGTTTTGCTTGGCAATGAAGCGCAGGGCCTCTTGGGCCTGCAGATTGTCCGGATGGAGCATACCGACCACCAAAAGATCGCGGCGTTTCTCTATGGGTATGACCTGGTACGACCGCGAAGTGTCTTTCGGTATCAAATTCAAAAGATCGGCGCCGATCGAATCGGCCTCGATCTTCTTGTAGGGAATGCCCAGAAGTTCGCTCTTCGTTTGCGCCACTTCCGCTTCCGGCACGAGCCGTTCCTCGTAGACGATGTCTTCCATGTCCCGCTGCCTCAAAGCCGACTCCTTTGCGAGCTTCGCGGATGCGGCGGCCGGGAGCAGCCCTTTCTTTTGAAGTGCTTGGATTAGTTCTTGATCGGTCATGCGAAGATTATTGGTACGGCGCGAACGGATTGCTCCGCCCGGGCGTGGGGATCGTGAGCGTTCCGCCGTAACTGCCGGTAAAATACTTGTTCAATGACTGGACGACCGGCGTCGGATCTAGATGCACCTGGGATATCTGGTTGATGCTCTGGAGCGAACCGGGAGCGACGATGTTTATCAGTTCCGGCTTCTTGAAGAAGACGAAGTAGGTCACCAGGAAAAGGACGACTATGAAGACCGCCACAAGGATCAAGTTGAACCAGTTGACCTGCTTTTTATCTTGTTCCATTTCAATGGCCATATTTTTAATCGTTTTGATAGAACGCCGACACGTTCGCTTTTAGGTTGTATAAGTTCGTGGCTTGTCCCGGCTGGCCGGTTTGCGCGGCCGATGTGAATTCGAATGTCTGGATGTTGGTCACCCGGACGTTGGTTTCAAGCTCCTCCAAAAACTGCTTCAAGGCGGCGTAACCCCCCGCGGCCGAGACCGATATCGAAACGTCCCCGACCTTCTTCACGAGCGTGCTCGTCGCCGTCGGGCTGCCGGGCGGTATCGGTTGGACGTTCAAAGCGTCAAGCGTGACGCCCGCTCCTTGGGCGATCGCCTGCCACTGGTTCAATATCTGGGTGGTGTTCGGTCCGATGGGAAGCGCGAGTGATACCGTTTGCTGGAGCGACGAAGCGTTCTGGAACTGGCCGATGAGCTGGGAGACCTGCGAAACGGCCGTCTTCTGATTGTTCAAAAGGTTCGTTTTCGAGGCCACGAGGGACTGGAGCTCCCCGGCGGAGCTGATCTCCGGCTGGATCAAATTGCCGTAAATTATGAGGGTCCCGAGAAGGAAGACCGCCGAGAACAGTATGCTCAAAATCCTTTTGGATGATGCTTTCATTTTCTTTATTCTATATTCCGCATTCTAATACTGGGGGGTGACCAAATAGCTCGGATTGAATACGAGTTGAAGGGAGAAGTTCACCGTCCCGCCGGGATTGAAGCTCGTGGCTAAGAGCGTCGCCGATTGGAGCTCGCTCGCCTGTTCGAACTCAGCCGTCTGTTCGGCGAGAACCTGGAGCGAAGCGGCCTGTCCGGTCAAGGAAAGAACGTCCCCGCTCGCCGAGAATTTGGCGTCCGTATAATAGACCTGCGGCAGGGTGTCCTTCTCGAGGAACGGAAATACGTTTCCGGTGAAGGCGTGGGAGCCGAGGACGGTCTTCAAATTGACCAGCTGGGAGTAGAAACCGACGAACTGCTGCTGGTCCTGCTGGCTTATCTGATTCGAAAGCTGGGCTAATTGGGTGTCGAGACCGTCGGATTGCTTCTGTAAGTAGCTCTCGTATCCGAACTTAAGGCCGAAGTAGATCAGAACGGAGAGGAGGAAAAGCACGAGGGAAAAAACGAACAAGCGCCACGGAAAACCGACCGAGACCGGCTCGGCGACGAATTGTTCCCTGAAGACCGGCTGATTTTGTTGATCGGGCATAAGGGCAAGATTTAAATATGAACGTTATGAAAAATATTTTTCCGCGACCCCGAGTGCGACCGGCAATTCATTCGAAAGCTGGATCAGTACCGGTTCAAGAGCCACGGGGTAGCTTACGCCAAGGAACGGATTCGGTTTCGCCACGGGCAGATCGAGCTGGCTCCCGAAATACTTTCCGACCCCCAAAAGATTGGCGCCGGCGCCCGTGAGCATGACCCGGCCGACCTTCCGTCCGTAACGGCGCTCGACCGTGTCTTTGGTATGCTCCACTTCCTGTATTATAACATCCAAAAAAGGCAGTGTTAATGTTGATAACTCGGAATCCGCCCCCGAAGCGATCAGCCCCTTGCGGCGCTTGAGCTCGTCCGCCCGGGCGTTCGTGATCCCCAAGCTCCTTGCGATGGCCTGAGTGAGATGGATGCCGCCGTAATCCGTCTGGCTGGCGTAAAGCGGCAGGCCTTTTTGGACGACGAAGATGCTCGAGCTCGCCGCCCCGAGGTCGACAAGGAGCGTCGGCTCGGCCTCGCGGACCAAGAGCGACCGCGCCAGGGCCAGGCCGTCCAGCTCGAGAGCCGCCAATTTCAAGCCCGCCTCTCGGAAGATCGCTTTATACCGCTCAAGGATGTCCTTCGGAATGCCGATCAGGAATATTCTCTGGTAGGCCTCGCGACTTTCGGTCTCGAACTCGTCCACCTTCAGCCAATCGACCGCCACTTCTCCGACCGGCAGCGGAATGTACTGAGGCGCCTGGAATTCGACCGCCTTGGCGGTCTCTTGGGGCGTGAGGCGCGGCATATCGATCAGGGTCTCGAAGGCGGTGAAGGACGGTATGGAGCCGACGGCCAAACGGGACTTCGAGCCCATTTCCCCCAGAACTTCGCGAAGCAATGCCGCGGTCTCTTTGACAGACACTTTAAGCGAGCTGGTTTGGAGGGCCCGATTGGGCTGGTTAAGGTACTCCCCCGTTTCAAGGAGGCCGTAGTTCAAAAGCGAAAGAGCATCGCCTTTATGGGAGACCTCCGCCACTTTTATCGAGGAGGTCCCGATGTCGACGCCCAAAACGGAGCGGGCGTTCATGAAGTTGCCGATATCCTGGGCGAAATCCTTGAAGAACTGAAGAGGGTTCAACATCAGTACTCCTCATTTTATCACATCTTGGAGGAAGTCATACTTCCCCGAGGAAGTCCGACTTTCCAAATATTTCCGTCGTGATCGCTGTGGTAGAATGAATGGCAATGGGAGGGTTCGCAGCGAAGGCCTGCCTTGTCGCATCCGAGGTCGTTCTGCCGCCGATCTGCCTTGTTTGCCGCAAACGCCTCGCGGTTCCCAATGACCGCCGGCTCTGGATATGCGGCCCTTGCCGGGAGGAGTTCAAGATATCTTCACCGTACGTCTTCTGCTCGGAGTGCGGCGGCCGCTTTTCCGGCGGCGGCGCCGATTGCCATCCCCGGAACTGCTTCCCCGTCTTCGCGCCCCTCGATTACGACGACCGATCGGTCCGCGATCTCGTTCGAACGTTCAAATACGGCCACGGCCGGATCGCCTCACGCTTCTTGGCCTCCGTTATCAGCCGGGCGTTCCAGGAATACGGATCGATGGTCGGAAATTCCGTCCTGGTACCGATCCCCCTTCATCCCGGCCGCGAAAGGGAGCGCGGATTCAATCAATCGCTCGTTCTCGCCGAAGCGCTCGTAAGGACACCCGGGCCATTCTGCCGCCTGAAGGTCGCTCCCGACGTTCTTTTTAAGAACAAAAGTACGCCTCCCCAGGCCAAGGCCGAATCGAAGGAAGAGCGCGCCGAAAATATCGCCGGCAGCTTCGGCGTGGGGAAGCGGCCCGCCGACGGGCCGATCGTCATAGTGGACGACGTTTTTACGACCGGAGCGACCATGCGCGAAGCGGCGCGCACTCTTAAAAAAAGCGGCGGGCGGGTCATTCTGGGCCTCGCCGCCGCTCGCGCTTAAAATTTCTTGGGATGTCGGCTCACTGTTCCCGACCGGCCTGGCTGGACCGGCCGACATCGCGGCAATCGGCGTTCACCGTGCACTGGCTCTCGCTGAACTGGCCGTTCACGCCGTAGCCCGTGACGTTTGTGTTGCAGTAGGCATAGGCCGTGCAGATCGGGGCGCCGCCGGAAACGGGCTGGGCGCCGGAAGGCATGGTCACGCCCGCGGCCATATTGGCCCAAGTGCTCGCTCCCCCTTGGGGATAGGTCAGGCGCACGCGGTACATATAAACGGTGCCAGGCGAGAGCGACGAGTCCAGATAGGACGGCGTCGTGATCCCGGTCTTGTCGAAACCGGCATTGAAGAGAGCGTTGTAATCTATCGTCGGGCTGGTCTGTCCTTCGGCGGTCGGGGTGGTGAAGAGCCAGCCGACCATATTGCCCAAGGCCTGCCGAATAGAGTCGAAACCGACTGTCCCGCTATAGAACGTGCTTCCGACCGCGGAGCCGCTCGTGGGCGGATTGGGCTTGACGATGCTGCTCCCGGGGTTCTGGTAGTAGCTCTGGACCGGCACCTGCGATACGTTCGTCAAACGATAGTAGTAGGTCGTATTGGACTGGAGATTATTGGAGTCGGTATAGGTCGAGGCGCCGTTCGCGACCGTCGAGGTCGCCAAACTGCCGCTGAATCCGGAGTTCGTGCTCCGTTCGATCAGGGTATAGAACGGCGCATTGTTCGGAGCGTTGTTCTTCCAGGTAAGGGATATCGATCCGCTCTGGGCCGCGGCCCTTACGTTCGAAGGGGTGCCCGGCGTCACCTGAAAACGCTGCAGCTCGAACGTGGATGTGGCGGTCGAAGTCGAGTTATCCTTCCAGTTCAAATAGATCGCGGTCGGGCCGTTGGTGAAGATATTCAGGCGCGTGGGGGCGTCGTTCGAGACGCTCGCGGCCGGATAGCAGTTGCCGACATTATTGCTCAAGACCGTGCCGTTGCTATCCTCGATCTGGAGCCAGACCGGCCAGTTGTTATTGGGAGGAGTGAAGGAGGTATTACCGGAACCGGTCACGCTGACCGTCGGTCTGACGGGCAAATACGACGGGAACCCGGTTTCGGCATAATAGAGCGAGCCGGCCGCCGGCGATGACGTGAGGGCGGTCCAGCCGACATAGACCGAATTGCCGGTGAGGGGGGCGCAAACCACCGAATAATTATTCGAGGGCGCGATTGGGGGCGGACCAGACAATGTCTTCACCGTCACGATGTTCGAATCGAGATAAGCGGCTTGCTGAGCGAAGGCCGGCACGGCCGAGACGAGAAGGGCCAGGGCCGCTCCCGCGGCCGCCGCTCCCCGTAATGTCCTTCCGGTCACTTTCATCATTGACACTTTATATTATAGCAAAAAACCCGGCGGGATTTCACCGCCATCGCATGCCCAGCCGATCAAAAACGAAAGCGTAAACGTCGGCATATTGATCCGCCGAGTTCGAGACCGAAGCCGCGCCGCCGTGGCCGGCCTTGCCCTCCACCCGCAATAGGATGGGGTTGGCCGATCTGTCCAGTTTCTGTAATCGCGCCGTGAATTTATAGACATGCATCGGATGAACGCGGTCGTCGCCTTCGGCGGTCATCACGAGCGTTGCCGGATAGTCCCGTTCTTTTAAGTTATGATAGGGACTGTACTTGAGAAGATACTTGGAATCCCTCGGCTTGTCCGGGTCGCCATAATCGGCGATCCAATGGATGCCGCTGTGGAACTTGTGAAAACGAAGCATATCCATGACCGGCGCCATCGGAACTACGGCCCGGAAAAGTTCCGGCCTTTGAGTGATCATCGCGCCCATCAAAAGGCCGCCATTGCTCCCGCCCAAGGCAGCAAGCTTTTTGTGGTTAGTGTATTTATTTCTTACCAGCCACTGCGCTGCGGCGGTGAAATCGTCGAAAACGTTCTGTTTCTTTCCCTTCGTCCCGGCTAGGTGCCATTTTTCTCCGAACTCTCCCCCGCCCCGAATGTTTGCGACAGCGTATATGCCGCCGTGTTCCAAGAATGGCAAACGGGTCGGGTTAAAGCTGGGCGTAGTGCTGATGCCGAATCCGCCGTATCCATAGAGGAGCGTAGGGTTCTTGCCGTCGCGCCCCAATCCCTTTTTATGGACAAGAAATAGAGGTATTTTCGTTCCATCTTTGGAACGGCACCATACCTGTTTGATCACGAAGCGCTCGGGATCGACATTTTGCCTAACCGCGTCGAAGAGGCCGGTTTCCCCGGTCTTGAGGTCGAAACGATACACTCGAAATCTCGTAACGAATGATGTGAATCCGAAGAACATCTCTTCTCCTTCCGGTTCGCCAGCCATACCGCTCAATGAGCCGAGTGTCGGCAAGGCGATTCGCTTCAAAAAATGCCCATCCAAATCGTATATCTCAAGGACGGAATGGACGTTCTCCAGCGTTTCGACGAATATGCGATCTCTGATTATCTTAACTTCTTGGATCGGATACCCTCCCGCCGGGATCACCGGACGCCAAGCGCGCATTCCCCTGGACACTTCCTGGAACGGAACTTCCATCAATTTCCAATTCGGTGCTTTGTGGTTGGTCAAGATGTAAAGCTTGTCGCGATGCGGCAGTTTTATAAACTGCGCTCCATACCCCTCAACGACCGGCCGCCATCGCTTCGAACGGCCCTGGCGGTCTTGAATATAAAGGTCGTTACTCTCCGTCTTCCCGGTCGTAATGGTTCTCGAAGCGATCAGATACCGCCCGTCATCCGAGACAGAGATCGATGGGATATCGTCCCTCCCGATCCGGTCGCCGAAAGCCATCCGGTCGCGGCGATTGTCATCGCCCAAGCGATGATAGTAGATCTTGTGGTTCAACTTAGGCGTGCCTTTGGGCGCTCCATTGGCCAAACGGGAATACCAAAAACCGCTTCCATCTGGCTCCCAAACAACGCCTCCATAGAAAGCGGGATAAACATCCTCCGGGATGGAATCCCTCATCATCTTTCCGGTCTTCACGTCTAAAACCCTGACCGACCCCTGATCGTTGCTCATCCTCGAGACCCGGTAGGCCAGGCGGCTGCCGTCGCGCGCTATGCGGATCATCCTGACGGTGGCCGTTCTGTCGGGGGAAAGCTTATTTTGGTCGATAAGGGCGCGCTTCTTCCCATGCAAACCCTTCCTCACATAAAAGACGCCCAAATCCTGGCCAACCTTGCGCTCCATGGTGAAGTAAAGCCCCTGCCTGGGCGAAGGAACATCGATGGTGTCCACTTTTTGCAGCTCTTTAATGCGCTTCAATATTTTCTTCCGTGCCGGTATCTTATCCAGATACTGCCGCGTGAGCTTGTTCTCCGCCTTGATCCACCCCGCGAGCCGCGGGTCCTTCTCGTTCTCCATCCAGCGATAAGGATCCGCAACTCCAACGCCGTGGATATTCTCCTTGAGGTCCTCTTCTCGCGCCGGAGGGTATTGCATATCCGCCTTATTTTATCATCGTAAAAGTTAAAATAAAACGCTCCGACATTTCTGTCGGAGCGGAATGAAGATTGCCTCTACCTGCCTATCAATTGGTACCGGACCAGTTTTTGGTATTCTGGGCAGGAAGCCGAAAGTTCTTGGTGCGTTCCGTCCCCTACCAAACGACCCTTGTCCATCACAAGGACCCGGTCGACGTTCCTTACGGTACTGAAACGATGGGCAATAATGATCGTCGTCCGGCCGTGGGATGCCGTCTCGATGGATTCTTGGATCAACGATTCGTTTTCGGCATCGAGATTCGATGTGGCTTCGTCAAATATCAATATCGCCGGCTCTTTTATCAGCGCTCTGGCGATACCGACCCTTTGGCGCTCGCCGCCAGAAAGCTTGACTCCCGACTCGCCGATCACAGTGTCGAACCCTTGCTCCAAGCGGCCGTAGAACTTGTCTATAGCCGCCATCTTCGACACCGACATCAGCTGTTCATCCGTGACGAACTCCGATTGGCCGTTCAGGCCGAACAATATGTTGTATCGCAACGTATTATCGAACAGCCGAACGTTCTGATCGACCAAGCCGACGAACCGCCGGAATTTCTTAAGGTCCAGAAGCCGCAGGTCGTTATCGTCGACCAGGACCTGACCAGCATCCGGATCTTGAGATCGGATCAAGGCATATATCAATGTCGTTTTGCCGGACCCGGACTCGCCGACGATCGCGATTTTTTCTCCCGGGGAAACGGTGAAGCTTACGCCGTTAAGCGCCGGGGAGGGCGTACGGTCTTCTTTCTTTTCCGTTCGCTTGGCGTCTTTCGACATCCATCGCGACGGATAGCGCAAAGTTACGTTCCGGAATTCGATCTTCCCATCGAACTTCGTTGGTTCGATCGGGTGCTCGGCAACCTGCACGTTCGTTTGTATGTCCAGCATTTCGAGGTATTGCTTTATGCTCGCATAGGCCGACATCAATCGGCGCTGGATGCTCGCAAAGCTCGATATGCGGCCGAATCCCTGATTCGACCATGACCAGAATACGACAAGGTATCCCGGCGTGTAGGCGTGCTCATACACCAACAAGATACCGATGCCCATCACGGCGAACCTAGCTAAACCGACAACCGCTCCCCTTAAATAGGAAAGTTTGTTGTAGGAAAGCCAGATGTTCTTCGCGTAACGATGGGTCCTGGTCTGACGCAAAACGTGTTCTTTTTCCGTCCGCGCCTCCTGGCTCATAGCCATGACCAATGGCATGTTCTGGAGAACCTCGCCGTCGAACTTATCGTCCTCACGGAACATGTCCTGCGATCGGCGCAGGGACGCTCCATAGGCCTTGTTGATGAAATGGCTTATGACCACATAGGCTGCGACGCCAGCCAGAACCACCAACCCCATGACGGCGTTGATGAAAACGAGCGCGACGATAATTATCGCGACCTCGAGTATCATTGGCGCGATCTCGTAGACCAACGTATTGACCATCATTTGGAGCGATGATTCGCCGCGATAGATGGTACTGCGTTTGATTCCGGAATTCTCACTCATGTGCTGACCGATCGAAAGCCCGA
>JAMCRC010000015.1:0-939 GCA_023380415.1 Patescibacteria group bacterium
GCTTATTTGATGGTCGACATCGGCGCCGGCACGACCGACATGGCCATCATCTCGATGGACGGCATTGTCCGGTCGCGGCGCTTGAAGGTCGCCGGCGATTATTTGAATCAGGAGATAATGAAGAGCGTCCGGGACGAGTTCCGCCTTTTCATCGGCGAACCGACGGCCGAGGACATCAAGATCGCGGTCGGGGCCGCGGTGGCCCAGACGGAGCACCTGGAGATCGTGATCCGCGGCCGCGATGCCGCCTCCGGCCTGCCCCGCGAGATGGTCATTAAGGATACCCAGGTCCGGCCGTGGCTCGCCCGCTCGCTGAAATCTGTCGTCGAATCGCTCAAAGACCTCATCGACATCACGCCGCCGGAACTCGTAGGCGACATCTACAAGAACGGCATCTATCTTTGCGGCGGCGGCAGCCTGCTCCGGGGGATAGACCAGCTTTTCGAGAAAGAGATCGGCGTCGAAGTGAGGATAGTGGACGAGCCGCTCCTCTGCGTCGCTCGGGGAACCGGGCTCATTACGGAAGACCTCAAGGCCTACGGCAGTTTGCTCGACAACTTCGCGAGCGCCAAGATCATCAGCTTATGAGATCTTTCCGGTTCCTGGTTCTGGGCCTTGCCTTGGCGGTCGCCCTCGGCCTGGCCTTTTTTGGTCGGGGAGCCATCGTCGGCTTCTTCGGCCAATGGGGCCGGTCGCTTGGAGCGAGCGCGGACCGGAACTTCACCTACGAGAATTTCAAGAACCTTGAAACGGAGAACGCCGGATTGAAGGCCGAGCTCCAGAACTACCTGCGCTTGAAGGGTGCGACGTCGACGCCGGCACGACCGACATGGCCATCATCTCGATGGACGGCATTGTCCGGTCGCGGCGCTTGAAGGTCGCCGGCGATTATTTGAATCAGGAGATAATGAAGAGCGTCCGGGACGAGTTCCGCCTTTT
>JAMCRC010000015.1:949-2615 GCA_023380415.1 Patescibacteria group bacterium
CTTCACCTACGAGAATTTCAAGAACCTTGAAACGGAGAACGCCGGATTGAAGGCCGAGCTCCAGAACTACCTGCGCTTGAAGGGTGCGACGTCGACGCCGCTTTTCGGCGCCGGCAAGTACCGCTTCGTTACGGCCGAGACCTATTCCCGCTACCCGTGGAACGATTACGCCTCGATCGTGATAGGCGCCGGCGCGGATGAGGGCCTTAAGCCGGGCATGCCGGTCATGGCGGGAGACGGCGTCCTTCTGGGGAAAGTGGCCTCGGTCGCCGGCACGCAGAGCGACATCGAGACCATCTTCGACCCGAACTGGAAGAGCTCGGTCGTCATAGGCGCCGGCCGCGTGACCGCCCTCCTTTCGGGCGGTTCCACGCCCGGCCTCGATCTCATTCCCCGGAATGCGGGAGTGAACGCCGGGGACACGATATTGAACGTCGATCCGACGATGCCCCTGAATCTCGTCATCGGAGAAGTGACGAAGGTCGAATCAGACCCGGCCAGCCTGTGGACCAAAGCGGAGCTTTCTTTGCCGTGGGACCCGGCCGCTTTGAATCGGGTCTACGTCATCACAAATTTTCCCTAGTCCGCCCCCATGGCCGATATTTGGAAAATAACCGCCTTCATTTTTATTCTTGCGGGAACGCTCCTTTTGAGCATCGCTCGTCCTTTCGCGCCTTTCGGCGTGGCGCCTGACTTGGTTCTGCTCCTCTTCGGCCTTTTCTTTTTCCGGACCGCTTGCGGCGGACGGCTGAAGGCGTCCGAGGCGCTCTTTCTCGCCGGTTCTTTCGTCTTGTTCTCGGCGGTCCTTATCCGTTTTTGGCTGCCGGAAGCCGTGGTGCTCGCCGCGGTCATCGCGCTCGTCCACTTTTCCGGCCGCCGGATAACCGGCGAGGCCTTCTTGGACCTCATGCTGTCCTTGGCCGCCGGCACGCTCGTCTTTTACGCCGCCTCGGCGCTCTTGTTCCATCGGGCCTTTTTGCCCCTCGTCGCCGGCACCGACTTTTTGCTCATGGCCGCCATGAGCGCTATATTATGGTGGCCTATCGGCTGGCTCGGCCGGACGGCGGCGCGATGATGAAGAACGACATCAATCTCGAGGACATTTTGACGGACCACGCCTCCGAGGAGGATTTTCTAGAAGTGCCAGTGAGCGACCGGGCTTTCAAGAACCTGGCGCTTCTCGGCATCATCCTTTCGGCGGTCCTTATCTGGCAGGTCTTCAACTTGAACGTCCTCCACGGGAGCTTTTACGAACGGCGGGCGCTCGCGAATATGAGCGACCCGAACGTCCAGACGGCGCCGCGGGGGATAATCTTCGACCGTTACGGCGCGCCGCTCGTCCAGAACACGCCGGCCTTCAACGTCTTTCTCGATCCGCGCTCGCTCCCGACGGACACCGGCAGCCGCCTTCAGGTCATCGGAGAAGCGGCGCAAACACTCGGCCTCGATGAGAGCACCGTCCTTCAAAGTTTGAGCGGCAAGGATTGGAGCTTGAGCGATCGGCTGCTCCTTAAATCGGACGTGAGCCACGATGAGCTGGTCGCCCTTTCGGCGGCGAACCTTCCCGGGGTGGACGTCGAGTCGGGCTTCAAACGGGAGCCGGTCGTGCCCTGGGACTTTTCGCACATTCTGGGTTACGTCGGCCTCGCAAGCGAAGCGGCGAGAA
>JAMCRC010000016.1 GCA_023380415.1 Patescibacteria group bacterium
CCGAATACGATTTCTACGAAAAGGACCTGAATTGGTATCTCCTGGTCGGCGCCTTCTCGCTCCTTCTTATAATCGTCGCCCTTTGGCAGCGCGATTTCTTTTTTGCCATCTTCATCCTGCTCGCCGCCGCCATGGTCGTCATCTTGGGCGGCCGCCGGCCGCGGGTCATGGAGTTCCGTCTGACCGCGGAGGGCTGCCATCTTGGCGAAAACGTCTTTTACCCTTATGATGCTTTGGAGAACTTCAGCTTGGAAGAACGTCCGGGACGGCTGGATGCGATGGTCTTTAAGAAGAAGACGTCGTTCAATCCTTACGTACGTATTCTGCTAGATTCCCAGACGGCGGCCAAAGCGCGGGAGTTCTTGGACGAGAAGCTGCCGGAAGTGGAAAGAGAAGAGACCTTTGTCGATATCTTCACGCACTTCCTGGGGTTCTGACGGTCTGGCCTGATCGCCCCCATAGCTCAACGGATAGAGTACAGGTTTGCGGAACCTGGGATTGAGGTTCGATTCCTCATGGGGGCACTGATGAAGACGTGGCATTACGCGGTTTTAATTGCAATCCTCTCCGGGCTCGTGGTATATTTGGTTTTAGCCGTATGGCCGGTCCGGCCGGCGGTCCGCCGCCGAGCTAGGGTGCAGGGCGGTAAGTTCAAATAGATGACCGATCCTTTGCGAATGCGAGCGGGCCTGCCCGCCGGAGTTCGCGGAGCGAACGAAGGCGGGTATGGTTTAGTGGCAGAACACGTCCTTGCCAAGGATGAGACGGCGGTCCGATTCCGCCTACCCGCACAGGAGTGGAGGCGTGGCCGAGTGGTTTAAGGCAGCATCCTGCTAAGATGTTTGGGGAGAAATCCCCACGAAGGTTCGAATCCTTCCGCCTCCGCAGATAAAAATGAGATGGCCTTGCGCCATCTCATTTTGTTTTATGGTCAGGGTTCGAATGCCCGATTCCTTGTCTTTATCGATTTTGTCTGGTAACTTGACGAAGAAATGCAGAAAAGACCGCCCGTCATAGTCGTTATGGGGCACGTGGACCACGGAAAGACCACGTTGCTCGACCATATCCGGAAGACCGCGGTCGCCGCGCGGGAAGCGGGCGGCATCACGCAGGCCATCGGCGCCTATGAGGCGGATTGGAAAGGAGAGAAGGTCACCTTCATCGATACGCCCGGACACGAGGCCTTTCAAAACATGCGCGCTTACGGCGCCCGGGTGGCCGACCTCGCTATATTGATAGTCGCGGCCGACGACGGCGTGAAGCCACAGACCAAGGAGGCCATCCAAACCATCCTGGCGGCCAAGATCCCTTACGTCGTGGCCATCAACAAAATAGACAAGAATAACGCCGACCCGAACCGCGCGAAGAGCGAACTCCTCCAAAACGGCGTCCTTTTGGAAGGAATGGGGGGCGACGTATCGTATCAGGAAATATCGGCCAAGACCGGCGAAGGCGTACCGGAACTTTTGGACCTGGTGCTTCTCGCCATCGAAATGGAAGATTTGAAATCGGACGCCGGGGCTTTCGCCTCTGGTTTCGTTATGACGAGCCGGAAAGACCCGCGGCGCGGCAACCTCGTAGGCATCGTCATCAAAAACGGCGTCTTGCATCCCGGGGACGCGATCCGGACCGCGACCGCGAGCGGTAAGGTGAAGTCCATCGAGAAAGGAAGCGGCGAAAAGGCGGACTCCCTGGAGCCCTGCGCCCCGGCCCTCATCATCGGCTTCGATTCGCTGCCCCAAGTGGGCGAGGAATTCTCGGCCGATCCGGAAAAGAAGTTCGAAGCGGCCGCGGCGGCCGCCGAATCCGGACCGATCGACGAAAAGGCCATGCCGGTCGTGCTCAAGGCCGACGAAGCGGCTTCGCTCGAGGCCTTGAGGGGATTGGTCGTGAAGGCGGCCGGCAGTTTGCCGATCAATATCGTCGAGGCGGGCGTCGGGAACATAACCGAGAATGACGTTAAAACGGCGGATGCTTCCGGCGCCATGGTCGTCGGATTCCGCACCAAGGTCGACAAGGCGGCCGACAATCTCGCCCAAGGCAAGCACGTGGCCGTCGTCACGTCGCAGATAATCTATGAGCTCGAGAAAGCGGTAGCGGAACGCTTGAACGGCGCGAATCCGGCCGAGCGCCGCCGCATCGAGATACTGGCGACCTTCAGCGCCAAAGGCCAGGAACAGGTCATTGGCGGGCGGGTCGTCCTTGGGCCGGTAAGGAACCAAGAACCTTTCGAAGTGATGGACGGCGACAATTCTCTCGGCGAGGGGAAGATATTGAACCTCCAGTCCCAGAAAAAAGACATCGCGGAAGCCGCCGAGGGAACGGAAGTTGGCATGCTCGTTCAAAGCGCGGTCCCGGTGAAGCAGGGGAACCTCCTGGTCTTCAAGCAATAATGAGACCCTACAGGAATCTTAAAATGGCGAGCGTCATTCGAGAGGAGTTGAACCGGATATTCCTCAGGGATTTCGATTTTAACGGAGCTTTGGTCACGATCGGCGACGTTGACGTGAGCGAGAAACTCGATGAGGCCAAGGTGCACTTTTCCGTCCTACCTTTTGAAAAGGGGCCGGAAACGTATAAAATGATTGATGACCGGCGGCGGGAGCTTCAATACAAGCTCGTCCGCAAAATGAACGTAAAGCCGGTACCGCGTCTCAAATTCGAAATAACGCAATAGGGCGCCGTAGCCAAGTGGTAAGGCGAGGGTCTGCAAAACCCTTATACGCGGGTTCGATTCCCACCGGCGCCTCAATGGACATAAGGATTTTCGCGGCGACAAAGGCCTTCATCAGGAACGGGGGCAAGATATTGATCTTGCGGGAATCGAATAAATACGGCGACGGCTCCAATGCTGGCCATTACGACGTTCCCGGCGGCCGAGTGGAGCCGGGGCAACGATTCGACGAGAGCCTGCGCCGCGAGATAAAAGAGGAGACGGGGCTCGACGTCGATCTGGGACCGCCCTTCTTCGTCAATGAATGGCGGCCGATGGTGCGGGGAGAGCAGTGGCAGATAATCGGCACTTTTTTCATCTGCGATAGCAACGGCGATAAGGTGACGTTGAGCGAGGACCACGACGAATTCAAATGGATCGATCCGGCCGATTATAACGATCACGATCTAATAGGGAACCTTCGCCCGGCATTTGAAGCTTACCTTAAAACAATATAATCTTTTTGAGAGCGCCCGGGTGGCGGAATGGTATACGCGAGGGACTTAAAATCCCTTGATCGCAAGGTCATGTGGGTTCGATCCCCACCCCGGGCACCGACATCATGGAGGACACAGCACGGCTCATTATAATTTTCCTTTTCATCGGCCTCATCGTCGTGGCCGTCGTCTTTTTCGGGATTTTGGTCCTGGCTCCGTTCGGAGGAAAGGGGCTCTTTAGCGGAACGCACCCGACGAGCACGGTCGTTTACATCAATAATGGCGTTCCCGCCCCAACTTCTTCGGCCGTCTATTCGACCTCGGGATTGCCGTTCACTTCGCCCCAAAGCACGGGCGTCTATTCCTCGAGCGGCGGCTCGGGCCCCCTCCCCACGGTCGAGGGCGGAACGCGCCAGGCGATCACCAGCCAAATTCCGACGCCGAGCGCGGATGCGACCAATGTCCCTTCGAACGTCGCCGTACCGACATCGGTGCAGCAGACCGGGGCCATCGCCGAAAGAAGCTTCATCATCACCGGCACCGGAGGGAAGTTCAGTCCCAATACGATAGTGGTCAACCAGGGCGACGTGGTGAACCTGACGCTCGTCGCCGCCGATGCGGCCTACAATATCTTTTTCCCGGATTTCGGGGTGACGATCACGGCCAAAAAGGGGCAGACGGTGAGCGCCCAATTCCAGCCGGCGAATTACGGGCAGTACAAGTTCTACTGCAAGGACGTTTGTTCCGGGAGCCCGGAAGGGACGCTCGTCGTGAACCAATAACCCGCCTTTTCGGCGGGTTATCCGGCTACTTGGATATTATTTTGACGAACTCTTTTTTCCCGATCTTCACGATATCTCCGTCGCGCCTCGGCTCATTCGGGTCCTTCACGACCGTGCCGTTCACTTTGACCGCGCCTTGCTCCAGAAGCCGCCGCGCCTCGCTCTTGCTTTGGACGCCGGCCGCGATCAGCACTTCCAGCATTCTTAATTCTCTACTCTCCATTCTTAGTTCTCGTACATCTTCCGGGGTCTCTTTCTTGGAAAAAGTTTTTATCCAATTTTCCTTCGCCTTCGCGGCCTCTTTCTCGCCGTAATAGGTCCTCGTCAATTCGAAGGCCAGTGCCAGTTTGGCGTCGCGGGGGTTGTCCGTCTGGGCGAGCCGGCGAATATCGGCCAGTGGCATTGCCGTGGACAATTCGGCGACATGCGGGATCATCTCGTCCGGTATCGCCATGGTCTTGCCGAACATGTCGTTCGGGGCATCATCCAGATTTATCAAGCTCCCTTCCGTTTTCGAGAGTTTCTTGCCGCTTTGGGCGTCCACGAGCAGCCGGTTAGTGAGGACGAACTTCTCTTTCCCCATCAAGCTCTTCATCAGCGTCCGGCCGGCGAGCATATTGAACGTTTGATCGGTCCCGCCGACCTCCATGTCGACATCGAGGGCGACCGAGTCGTAACCCTGCATCAGGGGATAGAGGAATTCATGCAAGCCGATCGGTTTGCCTTCCTTAAGGCGCTTCTGGAACATATCGCGCTCGATCATTTGCTGGACGGTGAACTCTTGGGCCAGTCGGATGAGCTCCTTGAACTTCATTTTGTCGTGCCACTTGGAATTAAAGGCGAGCGTGGCCGCATTGGGCCCGGAGAAAGAGACGATCTTCTCGGCTTGTTTCTTGAACGTTCGCAGATTCTCTTTGATCTGCTCCTCGGAGAGGGGCTGCCGGGTCGCCGTCTTGTCCGTCGGATCGCCGATACGGGCGGTGAAATCGCCGATGAGAAGGACGACCTCGTGCCCCAGTTCCTGGAACCGCTTTAAGGTCCATAAACTGGCCGCGTGGCCGATATGGAGATGGGGGCTGGTCGGATCGATGCCGAGGTATATGCGCAACCGCCGGCCGGAGAGCAGCGCGTTTTCAAGCGCTTCCGGTGTCGGATAAACCTTATCGACGGAACGGCTGAGCGCCTCGCGGATCGTGGCCTTGTCGGTCGATGGTTTCATATTGTTTCCATTCTATCAGTATTTTTGCAATAAAAAAACGCCCCTTGCGGGGCGTCTTCCGTTATTTCTTGGTTTTGATTATCTCGTCGATCAGCCCGTATTCCTTGGCCTCGGCGGCCGTCATATAGAAATCGCGATCGGTGTCCTTTTCTATCTTTTCGAGCTTCTGGCCGGTGTGTTTCGAGAGGATCTGGTTCAGTTTGTCCTTGATCTTCAATATCTGCTTGGCGGTTATCTCGATCTCGGTCGCCTGGCCTTCCGCGCCGCCCATGACCTGGTGGAGCAGTATTTCGGAGTTCGGCAGGGCGAAGCGCTTGCCTTTGGCTCCGCAGCCCAAGAGGACCGCGCCCATCGAGGCGGCCATGCCGACGCAGATGGTCGAGACCGGCGCTTTCACGTACTGCATCGTGTCGTAAATGGCGAGCCCGGCCGTAACGGAACCGCCGGGAGTGTTCAAATAAAGCTGGATCTCCTTCTTGGGATCCTCGTGATCAAGGAAGAGGAGCTGCGCGATTACGGCGTTCGCGACCTCGTCCACGATCGGCCCGCCCAAGAAGATGATACGTTCCTTAAGGAGACGCGAATAGATGTCGTAGGCCCGTTCGCCGTAAGACGACTTCTCAATGACCGTGGGTATTAAGTTCATCCCCCACATAATATTATGGTTCTTATTCACAATCAAGATGCTTGGTGGCACGTTTTATTTGATGTATGTCGATGAGCGCTAAATTATGTGGGGGATTCATGCTCCGCTATTTTCGGATAGAGTAAGTATTAATCTTTCTTTCAATCTCCTTAGCCCCTGTTTGTGTAATTTAAGAGCGCTCTCTCGATGGAAAGCATCGTGTTTGTTAGCATACCCCTCGAAATAGATTAATTGCCACGGTAGGTATTTCTTTGTGTGATAAGATTTGCCGCCATTGTGTTCTCTTAACCTTCTTTTGAGATTATCCGTACAACCAATATACAAGCTCTGATTTTTCAGAGATTTTAGCAGATAAACGTAGTAAATCACGATTAAGTGACTTAACGGTAGGAGCGCTACTTTATCAGGTCCACTTCCGTGACGTCAAATGTCGTCGCGCTGAAGATGTTTTGGGCGCTTTTCACCATTACCGTATCGCCGGACTTGATGTCGGCGAGAGTTATCGGTGTGCGGACCGGATTGCCGTTTTTGTCGAGCGAAATGGAAACAAATTGCGTGTTGGGACCGGTATTGGCGTTCACGGTCTCAGTGGCCCGGGGCGAGCCATCGGGGTGGGGGAGGTAATCGCTGGGTTTTTGAACGGTGAGGGAGATGGTCGCGCCGTAGACGTTCTCCACGGTGCCCTGAAGGTCGTTCAAGGTCCCGGAAGGCGCCGGGAAGGCCATATTCACGATCGGCAGATATTCGTTCGAGGCCGCCTGTCGGCCGTTCATTTGGCCGATGAAATAGCCGATGACCCCTCCGACGATGAGGATCACGACCGCGATCGCGATGAGCAGCGACTTATTGATTCCCTGATTGTTTGCCATACAAGTTCATTATAACAAATCGTCCGTGTGATATAATGGAAGAAAGTCACAAGGTTTGGTCCGCCTTGTTTGTTATAATAAAAGCGTATGAAAAACTTGAAGGGGAATCCTTTCTTCTATGCGAGCATAGCCCTCGCCATCGCCGTCGTTTTCGAGGTCGCGGGAGTCGTTAATGCCGCTTGGACCATTCCGACCCAGGCGCCGACGAACGGCAATCCGGCCCAACCACTCGACACAAGCGCTAATGCCGCTTGGACCATTCCGACCCAGGCGCCGACGAACGGCAATCCGGCCCAACCACTCGACACAAGCGCTCTTACCCAGACAAAGAGCGGCAACCTGATCATCGCCAACCCGACCGGCATCAAGATCACTAATCCGACGCCGACGATATTTTTCGGCCAGTTCGATTCGCAGGGCTCGTTGGTCGCTTCCCAGCCGGCGGCTGCCATCCAATTCGCGGGCGGCCAGCTGCAGTACACCAACCAGTACGGGATTCAGCCGTTCCAGGCCTTAGGGAGCGGCGGTATTGGCAGTTGGCCGATTACCTTGCCGAGCAAGGGCAATTTCGATTTCGTAGCCAGCTCGACCAGCAATTGGACCGGTATCAATCTTGACGGTGACAATCAAACTGCCGGCGGTCCAAAAGGCGGCCAGCGGATCATTCTCGGCGTTTCTCGGGCGCAGGCGAACGCCGCTCAGAATATTTTCGATGTCGAGGTCAACGGAGATAATACTTGGCAGCACATGTTCGAACTGCGTGCTGATGGATCGGTAAGGACCACTGGCGGCATCGATCTGGCGGGAGGCGTTTTCGCCGGCGATCATAGCGCCCCGAATGGCGGGAATGTTCTTTATAACTGCGTCGCCGATTTGAACGGCAACAGCAGCTGGGGAAACAGCGCCTCGACCTTCACTCCCAGCAGTCCTTTGGATATTGGCCAGAGCGTGACCGTCTCCGCTCAAGTGGCTAACGGGAACGTTCAAGTTCAGGCCTGCCGTTCCGGTTATGGTTGTACTGGTTGGCAGAACTGGGGAGGGACCGTAAAGTACGGCGACCAGGTAATAATGGTGGGGTGGGGAAATATCCAATTGCCGGGGGCGAGCAATATGCTTGTCCAAGCACCGCTCAAAGTTGGCGGTTCTTATCCCGTAGCTACCCTATACGATTCCAGAACGTTTTTCGCTTTGCGCGGCTCAACGAGCAGTGGCAATTGGGAATCGCTCTATCGTTGCGAATTGGGCGGTAGCTCCGGGACTCCTTCTACTGGCGGCACCGGCGGCGGTACTGGTGGCGGCACTGGTGGCGGAGGTGGTGGCGGAGGTGGTGGTTGCTTCGTGGCCGGGACCAAGGTTTTGATGGCGAATGGCGCCGAAAAGAACATTGAATCGGTCGGCGTTGGAGACAAGGTCATCGGCTATATCAATGGCCATCAGGTGACGGAGACCGTCAATGGAACGCGGGCGCCTATGAGCAACGGCGTGTACAAATTGACCTTCGCGGACGGGACTTCGCTCGAGCTCACATCTTCCCATCCGCTCTTTACGGAAAACGGCTGGGAATCCATCTCCCCCCAGGCGACGTTCGAGGATGATCCGCAACTCGATATCCCGGTCGGAGTGCTCAAAGTGGGCGATAGCGTCCTCAACGCCTCCGGTAACCTGGTCAAAGTGACCGGAATGGGACATGTCTCCGGCGACCTCCAAGTGTACAGCTTGACTGTCTCGGGTGGGCACGATTTCTACGCCGGCGGTTACCTGGCGCACAACAACAAGCCGGCCGCCGGTACTCCGCAGTAATTCCGCTTCGTCCAGCAAAACAGGCCGCTCTTCTGAGCGGCCTTTTGATATATTACATCGCTTGTTTGCTATAATAATATCAATGGTGAAGAAATTACGCGGCTCTTATTTTGCGGTGCCGCTCATGGCGCTCGTAGCATCGGCTTTGGTCGCCGGGGTAGCGCTTGCGGTGAGTTCCCCGACCAATCTTCAGGCCACGGCCCAGTCCGCTTGTCAGATCCAAACCCAGTGGACAAAAGTTTCAGGCGCTTCGAGTTACATCCTCGAATCGTCGCCCAATCCGACGTTCGTCCCCGCCACTTCCTATAACGCGGGCTCCGGAAATCCGAGATCGAGCACGGCCTATTACAATGTGAACGGCCTGGCGCCGAAGACGCAACTGTATTTCCAGGTAGAGGCGGTGGACTCGAGCGGCAATACGTCTTCCTGGTCTCCGGCGATCGGCCAGCCCTCGGTGAGCGCGGCGACTCCCGATATGAACGATCCGACCCAGCCGTACTTTACCGGTGCGACGGGGCAGTACGGCAACAAGCAGATCCAAATGAAGTTCGCGACCTCGTCGCCGATCAACGCGCAGTACGGCGGATGGAACGTCCAGTACCGGACGTCGAGCGACGGCGTGAGCTTCGGAAACTGGACCAATGTGAGCGGGCAGACGCCGCCCGCGACCTACACCTCCTACACCGATAACGGCGGCGGCAATTATTTGAATACCAACTTGGTCTATCAATACCAGGTGCAGGACTATGACGGCGGCATCGGCTGCTCCCAGTACTGGTATTCTTTCTATTCCAATCCGATAACCGTTCCTACGGTCCCGGCCAACCTTTCCGTGAGCTATTCCTTCGACGTCAACAAGCCGGCCGGGCAGCAGAACACAATGACGCTTTCCTGGAACGCCAGCAAGGCGGCGGACGGCTATGAGGTCTGGCGGAGCACGTCCCAAAACAGCGGTTACGCGTGGATCGCCTCTACGACGGCGACCACATATCCGGACAGCAATATAACGACCAGCCAAACCTATTACTATGAAGTGCGAGCGTTCAATAAGAACAACGCAAACGGCGCGGTCGCTTATTCGGACTATTCTCCGGCCGCTTCCAAGGCGACCTACGGCGCCCCGCAGAATTTGAAGGCCTTTCTCGCCAAGATTTATCAAAGCGGCAGCCAGACGCTCGCCACCATCAACCTCACCTGGAGCAACACGTATCCCGGAAGCGATTACTACATGGCTATGGCGAGCGGCATTAACGCGACGACCGGCTTCAAGCAGATCGGCGTCACGCCCCACGCCGGTTCGGGCGTAGCGACCATGAGTACGACAACGACGGTCACGGCCGGCTCCGGCTACACCTTCTGCGTGCAAGCGGCCTTCGGTAGCCAATTGGGTCCCTGCTCGCCGTCCGCGAGCATCGATACCAACGTGGTGCCGCTTTCCGGTTTCGCCTGGAACGGTTATACGGGCAATACCGGCGGGGGAGGGCCAGTCGGTATCGGGTGGATAGATTTTGCGCCCACCGGAACGAGCCCGGGGGTCTATATGAACAAAACGACAGGCGCCCTTTCCGGCTATGCGTGGGCGTCGAACGGCGGCTGGCTCTCTTTCAACTCTAGCGATATCGGAAGTGGCTGTCCGACCGGAGGCAATTGTGCACCAACGATCAACCAATCGACCGGCGCGGCAAGCGGCTGGGCGCGATTCACGGCGGCGAACCCGTCCCAGGGCGCTTGGACCGGATGGGTGAGCTTGAATAAAAACAGTCAGGACAATTATTCGAACGTGAGCTACGATTCGACGTCGGGTAATTTCAACGGTTATGCTTGGACCGATCTCGGTTGGATATCCTTCAATGGCACGGCCGCGGACGGCAGCGCATACTGCGTAACGACCGGAAGCGGTTGCAGTCAATCCGGCCAAGCCCCGCAAATAATAGCGACTTCAACCGGCATAGATTCTTCAACGGGCAAAGCCTGGATAAACATTAAGTGGAACAATCTACAACCTTATGGTTCTGTTAGTGTAGAAATCAGTCCGGCGAATAATCCAAGTGCGCCTAAATTACTATTCTCTGCTAAAAGAACCTTCTTGTCTGGTAATTCGCAAGATCGTCCATTTACGCAGCAAACTAACAATTTGTCCTACACTATAACCGGCTTATCGACTAGCACGACCTACGGTCTATTTGTTAGAGGGTGTCAAAGCGCAACATCCTGTAATTAGCTGAATATATGAGCCTGCGATACTTCTTGCGGGCTGGATTCGTAAAGAAATGCAGAAAACATCTGCATAATTTGACTTTTTGATATATTGTGTGGTATAATACAGACAGCCTAAGGGAATCCTTAGAAAAGAAAACTACACATTAACTAGATAAGAAAGGAGCGCTTTGAAATGAAGCGAATGCTCGTTCTGGTGTTGGCGCTCCTTTGGAGCACGGCACCGGCCATAGCCCAGAAACAGACGTTCACGGGCGCATGGAATTGGATGTGGCCAGACGCGTCGATAAGGGAAATATACCCTAACATCAGATCGTTGGCATCGGATGGAAACGGTAATATTTTTGCTTCAATCGTCGTTGATGACACTATTCAACCCAACGGATTATATATTTCTAACGACAGCGGATCGACTTTCCATATAACAAAGGGCATGTCGAATTTCTCGACTATGGATGTTGTATGGGCGGTGTGTGTGATCGATTCCAATGACGTTCTTGCTGGTATGGATCAGGTAATGCTCAAAAGCACCGATTCGGGTAATACTTGGAATCCTGTGATGAGCATTCCTAGTGAACGTTTTATGTCGTTCGTCCTCTGGGGGAGAGAGT
>JAMCRC010000017.1 GCA_023380415.1 Patescibacteria group bacterium
ACAATTATAGCACTTTGCAGGGATGGCCACCCTTCCTACCAGCCACTTTTATCCAAAAAAACTAAGGGAGGAGGTAGTCATGTATTATCTGACGCGCAACAGCTTAACGGCTTCGACGCTGTCGTCGCTCTTGGTCCTTTGTTTCTGGGGGATAATAGGCAAATTGCCCCCCGATCCGGCGGCGCACAAGTTCTTGGCGGACGTCATTATCAGTTTCTGTTTGCCGATGATATGGACCACTCTCATAAAGTATGCGAGCACCCATGACGGTCCGGACGTGGATATGGAGAACGAACCGCTCTTTAAATGGGCGATACGGTCTTCGATCTGGGCGCTCATTCTCGGCTTCTTCACCGGAGCGGCGGCCGTCGTGATCGGAGCGATCTCGGCTTCCTGGATCGCCCTGGCTTCGGTCGCCTTGTTCTTATGGTTCGTATTCGGCGGAACGAAAAGAACGGTTCAGAACAACTGCGTTTTCGCCGGCACCATGATCATGACCGAGATATCCCTTTCGGGTTTTTACGTGCTGACCAGCATGGTGTTCGGCCTGGCGTCTCTTGTAGCCGGCATTATCACGATGAGCATGATGATCTACCAAAAGGACCACCATCCGACCACTCAATAAAGGGTATTCCCCGCGGGGTATTGAACCCTTTCGTTGCCTCGCTGGCTCGGACATCCAAACCGCGGTTCGAATATCTCTCGCTGCGCTCGGCAATAAACGGCCCTTGAGCCCCTGACGTTATCGCAACGTTAGGGGCTATTTTTATAGCCGAAGTGGCAAAATGCGCGCGTCCAAAATTGTTCGGTGGGAAATGCAAGTGTGGATAACTTTAAGGCGGTCGAGCGGTAAACAGGCAGAAAAGAACGGCCCTCATCGATGTGCTCGTCCCAACCGGACGGGGTGGCCATCCCTGCAAAGTGCTATAATTGTGTATGTAAGTGGGGAAGAGTGGATAACTCTGGGGATAAACCACGAATCTGGGGATAAGTCCAAAAAACCGCGATGATACTGGGCGAATTCAAACATAGCGTAGATACCAAAGGTCGGCTGGCCCTCCCGGCCAAATTCCGGGAGAAATTCCAGGCCGGGGCCATCATCACCCGGGGACTCGACAGATGCCTTTTCGTCTTCGGCCTGAACGAGTGGGAAGATCTCGTTAAGAAGCTCACCGCCCTGCCTCTCGCCCAAGCGAATTCCCGCGCCTTCGTACGTCTGATGCTCGCCGGGGCGAGCGATGTGAAGCTCGACGGGCAGGGAAGAATACTGGTTCCGGATTATCTGCGGCAGTACGCCGGACTTTCAAAACAAGCGGTCATCACCGGCCTCTACAACCGAATGGAGATCTGGGACGATGCGGAATGGCAGACCTACAAGCAAAGGACCGAATCTGCTTCGGACGAGATCGCCGAAAAATTGGGAGAGCTCGGAATCTGATCCCATGACCCACGTACCGGTTCTTTTAAAGGAAGTCATCAAGGTCTTGGACCCGAAGCCGGGAGAATTCTTCGTCGATGGAACTCTGGGAGCCGGCGGCCATGCCCGGGCGATCATCGAGCGGACCAAGGGGCGAGGCCTCTTTCTCGGCATCGACTGGGACGAAAAGGCCTTGGAGGCCTTCAGGCCGGAGGTCGCGAGCCGGGGGAACGTCATCCTGGCCCACGGCAACTATGCCGAGATACCGGAACTTCTAAAGAAACTCCAAACTCCTAAGATAGACGGCCTCGTTCTAGATCTCGGCCTGTCGTCCGACCAGCTCGAAAGCTCCGGTCGCGGATTCAGCTTCATGCGGAACGAGCCGCTCGATATGCGCTACAACCGCAATGAAGAGGAAAGGCCGACCGCCGCTCAAGTGGTGAACAGCTTCAGCGAGGAGGCCCTAACGGACATCATCTTCAAATACGGCGAGGAAAAGTTCGCCCGCCGGATCGCGAAGAAGATCGTCGAAAGGCGCCGCGAAACGCGGATCATGACGACCGAAGAGCTCGTACGGGTCATCGAAAGCGCCGTCCCAGGCCGCGGCAAAGAGAGGATCCATCCGGCTACCCGCGCCTTCCAGGCCCTGAGGATCTACGTGAACGGCGAACTTCAAAACCTGGAATCCATCCTCAAATCCCTGCCCGACGTCATGGAAGAGGGGGGACGGGCGACCGTCATTTCGTTCCACTCCCTGGAGGATCGTTTGGTGAAGAACGCCTTTCGCGAACTGGTGCTCGCCAAAAAGGCCGACCTTATCAATAAAAAACCCATCTCGCCGGGGCCGCCGGAGATCCGGGGGAATCCCCGCAGCCGTTCCGCCAAGCTCCGCGCCATAAGATTTAAATAGACCGAAAAATAAAATGACCATCTTCAAACCAAATTTCCATAAGACCTTCGTAAAATTCTTCGCGCTGCTCTTCATGACGCTTCTCGTCGGTGGCGTTTTCTACGTCATCGAGTATAATTCACTGGTCAACGCTCGTTATCAGGTGAACGCTTTGAAATCTCAGATCGCCTCCGAAGAAACGTCCCAAACTGCGCTGCAAAGCCAGCTCTACCGGGCGACCGACCCGGTGAAACTCGAGGCGCTGGCCTCCCAATATTCGCTCACCCTTGATAACCGACCGCAATACCTGCAAGGAACTCAATGGGTGTCAGATTCATCACTCTAACCTCCATCTTCGGGATCGCTTTCGCGGTCCTCGGTTTTAATCTTTTCCACCTGCAGGTCCAAAAAGGACCCTATTACCTCGCCCGCGCCGATGCCCGAGACCAGGCCCTGGCCCAGGCCACGCTTACCCGGGGCGAAATATCGATCACCGACCAGAGCGGCGACCAGATCGTCGCCGCCATGGACAAGGCCTATCCGGTGATCTACGCCGTCCCTCAGGAGATAACGGACCCCTCGTCGACGGCGGCGGTCCTGGCGCCGGTGATCGGCTGGCAGCCGGCCGCCTTGGCCCAGGCCATTTCCAATCCGAAAAGCCTTTTCCGCATGCTCGTCGAGAAAGCGTCGTCGAGCACTTTGGCCGGCGTGGAAGACCTGAACCTGAAAGGCGTCTATACCGACGAAAAGAACTACCGCTATTATCCTTTCGGGGATTTCGCCTCGCACGTCATAGGTTTCGTCGGCCTCACTTCCTCGACGACCCAGCCCGTCGGCCTTTACGGCCTGGAAAAGTACTATCAGCAGGACCTCGCGGCGGGCGATAACGTCCAGACGACCATCGACCGGACGCTCCAGGCCCAATCCGAGGCGATGCTCGAAAACCTCGTCACCACGCACCAAGCCCAAAGCGGAACGGTCCTGATCGAGGATCCCAAGACCGGCGCGGTCCTCGCCTTCGCCAGCTATCCGTCTTTCGACCCCAACAGCTACGCGAGCACATCCGTCGCCCTTTTCACCAACCAGGGCACGCAATATTTCTATGAACCGGGTTCGGTCTTCAAGCCGCTCACCATGGCCATCGGCATCAACGACGGGATACTCACCTCGAGCACGATGTACACCGACCCCGGCCACGTTATTCTGAACGGCCAGCGGATAGACAATTACAACCACCGCGCCTACGGGCCCGGTACGAGCATGACCGAGGTCTTGATGCACTCCATCAATACCGGTGCGGTCTGGGCCGAGCAGCAGATCGGGGACAAGCTTTTCAAACAAGGGGTCTTCGATTTCGGTTTTGGAGCGCCGACGGGCATCGACCTGCCGGGCGAGAGTCCGGGTCGCGTCGTTAACATCACCAGGCCGGACGCCCAAACCATCGATTTCGCCGAGACCGCCTTCGGACAGGGGATCGGCGTCACGCCGATCCAAATGGCGAACGCTTACAGCGCCATCGCTAACGGAGGGCTCCTGATGCGGCCCTACTTGAACGCCGCTTTGGGGCCTAAGGTCGTCCGGCGGGTCATATCGACATCGACGGCCGTCGATGTCCGCCAAATGATGATGGCCGCGGCGGAAGGCGGCGGCGTGGCCACCGTGCCTTCGTTCCACGTGGCCGGAAAGACCGGAACGGCCCAGATACCGGACCTGGTGCACGGCGGTTACACCCAGAACTACATCGATACCTTCGCCGGCATGATCCCAGCCACCGATCCCAAACTGGTCATCCTCGTTGAAATGAACGACGCGCAGATAGACGGCGATCTCGCGGCCTTGAGCGTCGTGCCGGCCTGGCGCAAGCTCGCCGAGTTCGCGGTCAATTATTACAACCTCCAACCGGACAATCCTCAGAACGCCATCACGGAGCCGCCTCATGTCGGCAACTGGCAGCTCGATGGGCCGTAGGTCCATCCGGCGCATAAAAATCCATTTTGGGTTAAAATGAAGTTCTAATGGAATGAAAGAAAAGATACTGAAAATAATCTCCTGGAAACTGCGCCTGCTTGCCCGGCTGACCATCGCTAAATACAAGCCGGCCATCGTCGGCGTGACCGGCAATGTCGGCAAGACATCGGCTAAGCTCGCCATTGCCGCCGTTCTTGGCAGCGACAGGAAGACGCGGGCCTCGGCCAAGAACTTCAACAACGAGCTCGGCTTGCCGCTCAACATCATCGGCGACTTCGATTCGACCGAAGGCATCGGCGTTTGGTTCCGCGCCGTCTGGATTGGCGTGAAGAACCTGATCCTGACCGCCGATTATCCGGAGGTCCTCGTTCTCGAATACGGCGTAGACCGGCCGGGCGACATGAACTACCTCCTCTCGATCGCGAAACCCCAGATCGGCGCCGTCACGGCGGTCGGCCGGATACCGGTCCACGTCGAGTTCTTTTCCGGACCGGAAGGAGTAGCCAAGGAAAAATCCAAACTGGTAAGCTTCCTTCCGGCGACCGGCTTCGCCATTCTGAACGCCGACGACCCACTGGTCTCGAAAATGACCGAACAGACCAGGGCGCATGTCATCACCTTCGGTTTTTCGCCCAAGGCCGACCTGCGTCTCACTAATTTCAAAAACCGCTTCAATAACGAAACCGGCGAAGCCGGCATCGCTTTCAAGCTGAACTATGGCGGAGCATCCGTCCCGGTCCGCATCGATGGCGTCTTCGGGAAAACGGCCGCCTACGCCTCGGCCGTCGCCGCCGCTGCCGGACTGGTATTCGGCATGAATCTGGTAAAGATCTCCGAATCTCTGGGACATTACGCCGGGCCGGCCGGCCGCCTCCGGGCCATACCGGGGATCCACGACTCAATGCTCATCGACGACACTTATAACGCATCGCCTCACGCTACGGCAGAGGCCGCTCTAACGCTCAAAGGCCTTCCGGCCAAACGGCGCATCGCGGTCTTGGGCGACATGCTCGAACTGGGGAAATACACCATGGAGGCCCATCAAGAAATAGGCCGGTTGGCCGCCAAGTCCGCCGATCTGCTCGTGACCGTCGGCACTCGCGCCAAATTCATCGCCGAAGCGGCCGGCAAAGCGAAAATGCCGAAGAAAGACATCGTGAGCTACGAATCGGTCGCCGAAGCGGCGGCCTATCTTTCGAGTATGGTCAAAAAAGGGGACTTGGTGCTCTTGAAGGGCTCTCAAGGGGTCAGAATGGAAAAGGTGGTCAAGGCATTGATGGCCGAACCTCTGAAGGCCAAGGAACTTTTGGTCCGACAATCGCCTGTTTGGCTTGCGAAACCAGGACTGTACGAATGAATCCAAAAACACCCGGCCTAAACCGGGTGTTTTTGCTTGTAGCCCCAAGGGGAGTCGAACCCCTGTTTACGCCGTGAGAGGGCGCCGTCCTAGCCACTAGACGATAGGGCCTTACAAAACCTAGATTACCTATTCCTGGAAATTTAGTAAAGGATTAAAAATGGGATGCCGGAGTTGTATAATAGCTTTATGAAAAAACTAATTTACATCCTGGTCGCTTTAGCCGTCATTGCGGCCATTTGGGAAATGTTCAACGCGACGAAGCCGGCCGTCGCACCGACCGCTTCGAACGCGGTCCCGACCTCGACATCGAACCCGGCGCCCATATCCGGTACGAACGTATCCTCCGGATTCTTCGGTGAAAGGACGAATCCCTCTCTCGGAACCTATCTCACCGACAACCAGGGCATGACGCTTTACACCTTCACCCACGATACGCCCGGCGTTTCGAACTGCACAAGCGCGTGTCTCGCGAAGTGGCCGCCCTACGGTCCCGGACTCAGCGCCACCGGCACGGCTCCGGTAAACCTTCCGATGCTTCCGGCGGGCGTCGATACCATCAAGGGGAATGACGGCATGCTCCAGTTCACTTGGCAAGGACAGCCGCTCTACCATTATTTCGAGGACAAGGCCCCCGGCGACGTCCTTGGCCAAGGGGTCCTGAACTCCTGGTACGTGGTCAAGCAGTAAGAGGCTTTCGGTGATGCGAATAAAACAAGGTCGGGTTCAGCCCGACCTTTTTTGAATGAGCATCTGGAAGCTTTCCAGGAACTCCCGGAACGTACCTTCCGCGTCTTTATGCGTGGTATCCAGGATGATATCGAAATTCCGGTCCGCCAGATGATCGGCGATGCCGTGGATATCGCGATAATGCTCGCGTTCCGTGGCGACCCGGCGGGCGGCGAGATCCATCATCTCGGCGACCGTCCGTCCGGCGTTTTCCGGACGCCGCAAAAGACGCTGGGCGCCTTCATCCGGTTCGACGACGATCTTTACGTTCACGGCCAGGAATCCGCATTTGAGCCAAGGGGCCATCCGGCCGTCCACGACCAGATCGTCCCTCGAAAGCATCAGCTCTTCCTGAAGATTATCTATCTCTTTTTCGAACTCCGGGTCGTTCAGCCGTTCGTAATAATCTCCAATGGGAAGGTTATCCTTGGCGGCCCTTGCCTCGAAGATCCGTCCGATAGTATGCAGATCGTAGTGCAGATGCTCGGCTATTTTTTCGGCCAGGGTCGATTTGCCGGCACCGGGCAGTCCAGTGATCCTGATAATCGCCATCTTAAACACCCCCTTTCTGGTTTTGGCGAACTGGAATATTTCTACCACGTCGGAGCTGATTTTTCCAGGGTTTACGGCTATAATGAGCCGAATGGAGATCGTCAAAGAAAAGGCCCTTTGGGTGCCCATCGGATTGACCTTGGCCCTGGCCGCCGCCGGGCTGGTTCTGGGCGCCGTCGCCATCAAGAACGTTTCTGCCCCGCTCATCATCCATTTCGACCAGTTCCACGGCGTGGACTTCGTCGGCTCCGTGGCCGATTTCTGGGGCATTTGGCTCGGCGGACTCGCCGTGATAGTTTTGAACGCCGCCCTTAGCACCGTTCTTTACCGCCGGGAAAGATTTCTCGCGTATCTTCTCTTGGCGGGAAACGCCCTGATCGCGCTTCTGATGCTCGTTCTTGCCGCCGTCGTCGTCGGCGCCAATTAAAAGGCACTATGGACGCAATTTCCATCATCTCCCTGGTCCTTCTCGCCGCAGCCATCGTCATCATCATCGTCGCCTTGGCGATGTTCAGAAAAACGAGGCGTCCCGAGGACGGTCAATCTCTCGTACTGCTCCAAAACCAGATGAACGAGATAACGAGGACGCTCGACGCCAAGCTCTCCGAATCGACCCGGGCCATTCAGAGCCAATTCGGCCAGAGCGCCAAGATAATCAAGGACGTGACGGAACGGCTCACCAAGCTCGACGAAACGAACCGCCAAGTCGTTAACTTCGCCGACCAGCTGAAGAATCTGCAGGACATTCTTAAGAACCCGAAGCAGCGGGGGATACTGGGCGAATATTATCTTGAGACGGTGCTGAAGAACGTCCTGCCGCCGGGATCGTTCCAAATGCAATACCCGTTCAAGGACGGCGTCATCGTCGACGCCGCCATATTCGTGAAGGACAAGGTAATCCCCATCGATTCCAAATTCAGCTTGGAGAACTACAACCGCATCCTCGAGACCCGCAGTCCTGAAGAAAAAGAGCGGCTCGAAGCGAGCTTCCGCCAGGACCTAAAGAATCGCATCGACGAAACGTCGAAGTACGTGAAGCCGGAGGAGAGGACGATGGACTTCGCTTTCATGTTCATCCCTTCCGAGGCCGTATTTTACGATGTCCTCATCAATAAGGTCGGGGCCGTGAACGGCAAGGACCTCATCGAGTACGCCTTCGGGAAAAAGGTCATCATCGTTTCGCCGACGTCTTTCTTGGCCTACCTCCAAACCGTCCTCCAGGGGCTCAAAGCCCTCCAGATCGAGGAGTCGGCCAAAGAGATACGGAAACGCGTCGATGAGCTCGGCAAGCATCTCGGGAACTACGACACCTATTTCCAAAAGATGGGCGCCCATCTTACGACCACGGTCAACATGTACAACAGCGCGTCGCGGGAGCTCGGGAAGATAGACAAGGACGTATTGCGCATCACCGGCGAGGCCATCGGCATCGAAGCGACGGCCATCGAACCGCCCCACGGGGACGAAGAATGATATGGGACCGGAAAAGCTGATAAGCATGTATTCCGCCTTGGGACGGCCGCTCACGCTCGTCGAAATATCCCGGCTCTCCGATATCCCCATTGGCCAAGCCGCGAAAGCGGCGGAGGTCCTATCCGAGAACGGACGGATACGGGAGGACAACGGGGCGTATTTTACGCCCGGGAGCGGCCTTTCGGAAGCCGTCCGGCGGCAGGCGGACCAGGTCTTGGACCTGAAATGGCGGAAACTTTTGGGACTGGCCCGGTGGTTCCGTTTCGCTCCATTCATCGATTTCGCCATCGTGAACGGATCGATGACGGTCGGCAACGTCACGCCGCTTTCCGATTTCGATATCTTGATCGGCGTCCGTCCAGGACGGATGTTCACCGCCCGGTATTTCTTGAACTTCATTTTCGGCCTCGTCCACGGACGGCGCTTGGACGATGAAAAGGGCTCCAGCCCGAACAAACTTTGCTTCAACCACTTTGTGACCGAGCCGACCTTCGAAAAACCGCCGCACAACATTTACCGCCGCGAGCTCTACCGCAACATGGTTCCCGTATACGGCGAAAGGGAAAAGGCGGAAAGATTCTTCGGGGCCAATGCCTGGTCTGGCGCCAATCCGTCGATGCTCGAGGACCTGCGCTACTCTCCGGCCGGACCGAACATCATCGGCCGGGGACTGGAGACGGTCCTTAACGGGCGCCTGGGCGACCTTATCGAACGCAAGGTCCTGGGGCCGATCGCCAAACGCCGCCTGGGCGCCTATATCGCCGGGAAGCCCGGGGACGGCCGCACGGTCATGAGCGAAAATGAGCTCGAATTCCACTTCGACCTCCGCCACGAAAAGCGCTTCCAGAATACCGAGTTATGAACAACCGCGGCTTGAAATCGGCCGGAGATTTTTCCATATTTATAACAGAACTAAAAAAAACCGGAGGTGATAATTGAAGTACGATTCTGAGGGTCTGGTCAGCCGGGCATATAAACGTCACGGCCTGAATTTCGAGCACGCTCGGAAGAACGGTTATCTCGACCGTATCGGCATCGATTTCAGGATCTTCTTGAACGTCGAAGGGTACGAGGTCCCCATCGACCTTCAGGTCAAGACCGCCGATCGGAGCATGACCGCCGGATTCGTCCTGCCGCTGCCGCAACCCATCCCGATCAACATATACGTTCGGATTTCCGAACGCATGCTGATACGCATCTTCGATCATTCGCGGAAGCACCCAGACGTCCGCTATATGCTCTTCGTGGCGCGGCTGGAGCGCCGCATGCCGGAAGAAAGGATCGTCCGCGACATCTGGCGCGAGTCCCAAGGCATGTTCTCCCGTGTCCCGATCATCAGATCATTGGTCGCGTAATTTTTCAAAAGGCCGCCCCTCAGAGCGGCCGTTTTTATTGCCGAGCGCAGCGAGAGATATCCGAACCGCGATTTGGATATTCGAGCCAGCGAGGTAACGAAAGGGTTCAATACCCCTAATCTTGCCGCGGGGAGGGCGGGCAGAGCCAGTTCCTCACGGCGGGGATTGCCCCGCGGTGAATACCCTTTATTGCCTCTTGATTTTTCCCAGGCCTTATGTTACAATGCCGATGTGTGAAGTGCAGAGTTTGCCTTAAGGCGATGCCGGCGCAAGCCGGAAGCGCCGATAAGGAAAACCCTTCCAGTTCCGCCCCGCTACGTGCGGGGCGGTTTTTTTAACCAACCCTTCATATTTCAGGGGAAATCCTCTATCCTTTTAGAGGAGCGGGTACGGGCCCCTCGATGCTCTTCGGGCCGCTTGGGCGGCCATGGGTGAGCACTCACACAACCAAAACAAAAATTGGAGGTCACCACCATGGCCGCCCTGACGGCCGGAGGCGGGGACTCCAAAGGGGCCCG